>JANLOU010000481.1:0-18858 GCA_031366735.1 Candidatus Eiseniibacteriota bacterium | reverse complement strand
GCGACTTCCTTGCCGGCGCCGCTTCGAAGGTCCCAGCGTGCGAAGTCCCGCACCGTGTCATCGTGCTCGATCTGCCGCACCAGGTCGCCCGCCACCGTGTAGATCTTGATCGTGGCGCGCGCCGGCACATTGATGAAGTGGATCTCCCCATTGCCCGGCTGGTCCCAGACCTCGCTGCCGCGGTAGGGATTCGGCACCACCCGCACAGTCTCGAGATTCTGGGTGGGACCCGGCGTGGGTTCGACCGGACCGACCAGATTGCGGAGCTTGTTGTTCAGGTTCGGGCAGGTATTGCGATTGAGCGGGTCGGCGCAACGCGCGAAGGCGTCGAGCGTGTCGGGGACGAACAGGTCCTCGTAGTCCGTATCCGTGGTGTTGAGCTTTTCATAGGTGATCGCGTACCAGGTCAGGAAGCCCTCGTGCGGCCCAGGGGGTGAGACCAGCACGAACGCCGAGTCGCCCGGCGACAAGCACACATCATTGATGGGATTGCGGCGGCGGCATTTCTTCCTGTAGTTCCCGCTCGAGTCCGGATCGACGAATGTGAGCACACTGTCGTGCACCGTCGCGCCAGCACACTTGTACTGCATGCTGGTCGTGTCGAGCCGCGAGAAGTGCCAAGTGAGGTCGAATCCCGAGGAGAGCTCGCCGCCGGTGTTGTACGAGTACCGGCGCAGGAGCACGGCCTTCGAGGTATCCGCGACCGCGGTCATGCGATAGATGCGGTAGCCACCGAAATCGGGTCGCGCTTCGGCCCGACGATTCCGTAAGAAGCGCAGCGTGATGCTGCGGGTCGTGTCACGGACGCTATCGGGAAGCGGGCCGGCGAATGAGCCCACACAACGCGATGGCTGCCAGAGCGTGCTGTCCTGCCACGCGCCGGGGAACGCCCATGCCCGCAGACTGGGGAACGGCTCGGCACCTTGGGCGTGCGCCCGGGTACCCAACCCGGCGCCGGCCACAAGGGCCAGCGCCGCGAGGGCGAACAAGATGGACCGCACGACTGCAGGGAACAGGGGATTGCGTGTCATTCGCTGGTTACTCCCGCGTCTTGCCAACGGGCAGACGCGCGTTGATCGCACGCTGCGCCGGAGTCAGCACAGCGGGCTGCGCCGAAGGACGCAATGGCCTCGCGACCGTGGCGCCGCGCACGATGTTCTGCCGCGGTAGCCCCCAGATCTGCTGGAGCACGAAGTCCACCAGTTGGATGCAGTCATTTCGGCTGAACGACCACAGGCTGAATCCGCTGAAAACGACCGGCGGCGTCTCCAGGCCATGGTAGTAGGTCATGCTGACATTCTGATTGATGGGCAACCCGGTCAGCGGATCCGGGGTGTTCTTGAGGTTGCCGCCCTGGATCATCATGAGCGTATCGAGCACGGAGAGCTCCCGCACCGAGTTCGGACTCCTGTCGACATCCTCGACGATGTAGTTGGGCTCGCTCATGTACTCGACTTCGTAGTTGTTGTTCGTGTAGAACCGCGTCTGCTGATTCGGAGTTCGGGTGGGCGGAGCGACATCCCCCAGTGCGGCGTTGCGCTGGCGCATCTGTGCGGGCAGCAGCGAGTAGTTGGGCGCCGAAACGGTGCCACCCCCGTACGCGTCGTGCGACCAGCCCCCGACGGCACTTGGGGATTTGAACACATTGGTCAGCGCCGTGGCGGTGACCATCTCGGATCGCCAGTGCGAAGCGTCGTACATCATGCGTCCCGGAACCACTTCGTTCTGGCTGACGCTGAACGCACTGCCGAAGCTGCCGTTGTTGATCGACTTGTCGTAGCTGATGAGCGAGAGGTAGGAGAACGCCCCACCTCCGAACCAGACCTTGCCTCCCAGCGAGACATAAGCCGCGAGCGTGTTGGCTCGGCCCGGGGAGCACATGTAACGCAGTGCTGTAACGGGCGCGGTATTGCTGGTCGGATCGACATTGAGGGCGCCGCTGCCATCGGTCAGCCAGAGGATATGGCGGTACTGCGCCAGCTTCGAGAGCTTGACACCGTTGCTGACCACCTCTTTGCCCTGGCGCGTGCCAAGGGTATCGAAGGTATAGCCCGAGAACACTCCCGGAGTGCTGACCACGCCGGTCGTGGGCGTACGCGTGCAGCGCCACGGGAAGCTGCCCTTGGCGTACATGAAGGTGTCCAACTCCGCCGCGCTCGGCCAATCCTTGGTGTAGATGTTCGGGCAGCCATTGGCGCCGAACTTATCCACCTCGAGCCGCGTGTCGTCCACGATCAACAACTCGCGTCCCAGTATGGGGTCATCGAGCAACGGCTGGACCACTTCCATCTTGACGATGGCCAAGCTCTTCAAGCCATTGTTGTCCGCGGCCTCGACATAGAGGAAGTGCGTACTTCCAGCGGTGTACGGGCCCAATACTGCGAACTGGGTCTGAACGCTCTTCTGGCTCCAATGGGCGAGGTCCGTTGCTTCAGGGTTTCGCGGAGTCTCGTCGGTGAGGTCCAGAATGTCCTGAGCCCAGCGGTAGTACTCGATATTCGCGCCAGGCGGTGGCTCGGCGAACCACCCGATCCCGAAGCGACGGTTGGCCGCGACCTCGATATTCACGACCGCGAGCGGATCGGTGGTATAGCTACCACTGGCGTAGCGGAAGTTGAAGAACTCGTTCCCCACGGACATGATCGGACCATTCGTGCTGGCGAATCCAACACCGAACAGCAGGATGTTGGTGTCCAGGTTGAACACCGGCGAATAGGCGCCCGCTTCGTCGTAACCGATCACCACGAACATGTACTGCGAGCCCGGGGTCAGATTGGTGTATCGAACCGTGGTGGTCTCGGCGCTGGTGGAGTCCCACCCTGCGAAGTTGATCTTGTCATAGAACCGGCGCAACGAATCGGGGTTCTGCAGGTACAACTGGAAGTTGGGATCCGTCTCGGCAACAAGGTAATACTTGTATTTGACCGGCTTCTGCGAGAACTGCCCGTCCGGGTCCTTGCCGGACCAAGTAATCCGCACGGACGGCGTCACCTGAGCCGAGAGCAACTTGTACGGCTTGGGGTTCAGGATCGTCACTTCGGGTGCGACCGTGTAGGAGTAGAACGCGCGGACCTTGGGCTCGGAGTAGCGGCTGTTGGAAGCGCTGTTGTCGATGGCACGGATGACGAAGACATGGAAATCCGTGGACAACGGCCGGGCCGCATTGATGATCGAATCGGGACGCGATGCCTTGAAGAAGACGATTTCCTCGTTCTTCGCGGTGCGCACCCAGACGGTCTCCCGTCCCGCCGCCACCTGGGCGGTGTTCGGCGGATCGATCGTGTACTCGAAGTGGTCGATGCGCCCGTCCGGATCGTAGCCCGACCAGTTGAGGCGATAGGCATAGAAGTAGCGCGTGGAATCGGCGCGCACCGGCGCCTGCGTCAGATCCACGGTGGGCCGTTGGTTCAGATTGAGGGCGCCACCCGCGCCCTTCCCGCAGCCGGACGCTGCCAAGCCAAGCACCACCGCCACCAGCGCGGACAGCGCCGTCAGGACTCGATTGTGGAACATGTTCACTGCCTCCTACCCACGTCTGACGTGGACCCCGGTCGTTGGGTCGCGGTCGTCGCCCCGGCAGGGACTTCCGCCGGGCCTGGGATGCTCAGAATCACTGGAATGTCGGTGGTGGAGCAGCGTCCATGCTGTGGAGCTTCGGGTGGGTTGCCATTCCAGCGCAAGTCCGCCGTCTCGTCGAAATCGCACAGATAGACGCGGATGGTCGTGGGGCCGTTCGCCATGTCGGCGGGGATCGAGAACGCGATGTTGTTGACCGACGCGAACTCCCCGGGCACATCGTAGATGTACGGCGAGCCGTCCGAGATCTTCGTTCCAATCACACTCAGCGTGCGCACCAGCACCACGGACGGCGGGCTCTGCGGCCCTCCCACGCGTGAGATCTCTTTGTTCGGGTCCAAGGGGTCGACATCCTCGGCGGGCATGTTGAAGTTGACGCTGCGAGTGACGATGACCTGATTGGGATCCGGCGTGAATGCCGCGATGTCGCGTCGCAGGTAGGGTGCCCGGTTCACATAGAACACCAGCACCTGGCTGCGAAGCGCGCGGTCCTCGGCGGAAGGACTGATGTTGTTGTCCACCCGCTCCACGATTCCGCTGGCCCCGCCGGGGGCAGCGTTGACGCGCTTGTCCACACTACCGTCGCCGTCCTCGGCCTTGATGAGCGCATAGGCCTTGCCCGCCAGATTCATGCCCCAGTAGAGCGAGATGAACGGGGAGCGGAACACCGACGCCGCGTCGAACACGGGGTAGGTCGTTGTCTCCGACGGCGTGATCGCCCGCTCACTTCGCGGAGGGAGCACGGTGATGATCGACTTGAATCCGATGGGGGAGCCATTCGGACCGTCCGCCGTGGTGACGACCCCCGGCGGGAGCGCCGGGTCGACCCCCACCTTGACGGCGTAGGGCGAGTCCTTGTCGAAGCCGCCCGCGGGCATGATCACCCACGAGTTCATGTTGACGGTGTCGCCTTCCTGACGCAGCCAGATGCGATCGGCGTACACCTCGAAGAAACTCTTGCGGGGAATCCGCAGCGCGGGCAGGACATTGACCGAGTCGGCGCTCAGCTGGCTGTTGGGAACGCCTGCGAACGAACCGAAGTTCACATCCTTGTACCAGTACCGCTTGCCGTTCCCATCAGTGTAGGTGCTCCAACCCGCCCCGGGCGAGTTGGGATCGGGCCCGGCGAACCAGGTATCGGGCGCATAGTTCATCTGGAACCAGCGCGTGGCCTGACCGCGCCAGCCGGACTGGCCCACCGCGCGCAGGGTGAAGATTTTCTGGCCGGGCGAGATGACATCGCCGTTGATGCCGGTGTTGTAGGTTGCGCTGTGCACGCTGGAATCGACCACATTGAAGGCCGGCTCGTCGAGCTTGTAGCGGTATCCCGTGATAATGGTGCTGGGGATGGTCGGCTCACCACGCCACCGGACGGTCAACACCGATCGCGACGGGACGGTATCGCGCGGGAACGCCCGTCCGATCTGGAAGCTATCCGTGACGAATTTGGTTTCCAGACTCGGCGCCACTCCGCCGCCTGGGAGCAGCGAATACACCGTGCCGACCGCCTTCAGCTCATCGATGATCGCCAAGGGCGGGAAGCGGTCATAGGCGCGGAACACGAATCGGGCGGGCGTGGCATCTGGCTTGCCCTTGTTGTCGACCGCGTAGATGAAGAACGCGTGCTGACGCTCGGCAATCTCTTCGGAGGTGGTGAACACGAAGATGCTGTCGCTCTTGGTGGTGAAACGGTAGTCGCGAGACTTGGGGCCCGGAAGCGTGGGCAACCCCTGACCTTCGAGCGCCACCGCCAAGGTCTCGACGACGGCGAAGAAGTAACCGGCTACGGCTCCATCGCGATCCGCGCCAGCCCAGTAGACATGGAATCGCACCGGAATGCGGCCGATGTCGGGCGGGATCCGACGACCCTCCGCCACATAACCGACCGTGTCCTGTGGTGCTGCGGTGATCCAAGTCTCTGGCGGCTGATTGTTATCTGCGTTGGGTCCGAGGGCCTTGCGACACCCGACACCGAGGAAAGCGACAAAAAGACAAAGTACAGCCCCGACACGTAAGCGCATTCGCGCCCCCCAGCACGCCCAGTCATTGATAGGGAAGTGAATGCAGGCTAACAACCCGGTGAAGAGCCGTCAAGCTAAAACAAGGCTATGACTTGGGGCTCCGGGGGATGGCCCTCCGGGAGCCGGGCGGACCCACGAAAAAGCGGGTGGGGATCGCTCCCCACCCGCTCTTCGTTATGACCCGGCTTGCAGCCGAGGATCAGCGCAGAACAATGACCTTGCCGGCCTTGTTCAGGTTGCCGTCCTTGGTGATGACGCGCGCGAAGTACACGCCGCGAGCCACCTGCGAGCCGCTGTTGTCACGGCCGTCCCAGGTCAGCGAGTGCTCGCCAGCCTGGAAGGCACGATTCGCCAGCGTGAACACCTCACGACCGGTGACGTCGAACACCTTGACCTGCACGTCCTGAGACCGCGCCAGACCGAAGGTGACCTTCGCAGCGCCCGACTTCATGAGGTTGTTGGTGACCTTCATGAAGTTGGCGAACTGCGCGCCATGACCGTTGTTCGGGGTGTCCAGCGTGACGAGCGGACCACCCGTGAGGGTGCAGATCGAACCGAACACATTGTTGAGAGCGTTGTAGTAGTACGCGAGACGGCCATTGTCCGTATCGCAGTACCGGCTCAGCAAGTGCTCGATTTCCCAGCCGTCCGTCAGGGCAACCCAGTTGCGGGTCACCGTTGCAGACTTGCGCACCGAGGCGACATAGGGACCGTTGACGCCGACGTTCTGATAGAACGACGCCTCGAGGGCCTCCGGGATGCCTGCGTTGCGGGTATAGAGATCGTTCGACCAGAGGCACAGATTCGCCACGCCGTACACATCACCATTGGTGGTGATGATGTTGGTCGTGACCAGGTCCGTGCAGTCGTTGGTGTTGCCCGACACGGACTGGTACGACGCGTTACGGAGCGACAGACCCAGCTTGGTGCTCATGAAGGTCGTGTGGGCAGGATCAACTCCACCCGTCTGAGTCTCCGACTGAGCAAAGCCGTCACCCTGGATGAACAGACCGCGCGGCTGCGCCGAACCGGCCGCATTCGTGAGGTAGTCGTTCAACAGGGCGATGTCGTTCTGGCTGCGGTTCGCGAACGGTCCAAGGATGCCCGAGGTCAGGTCGCCCGAGAGGATCGCCACCACACGGTAGTAAGTGCGGAGCATCTCAGGGGTCGGACCCGAACGCGATTCCTTGCCCGTTGCGAAGCCCATGCTGGCACGGTTGGCCAGACGGCTGCCGAGGGCACCGGCGCTCGTGGTGAGCGACTCGGACGCCTTCACGCCGTACATGTCCCACGTGGTGCCAGGCTGGCTGTTGCGGTTCGAGATCGCGATGGCCGGGTTGTTACCCGAGCCAGCGCCGAGCGATGCGCCACCGGCAGCATGCCAGCCGTTGTGCGCGCCGAACTTGGTCGAGGCCGTGCCGCCGATCGAGTCCATGACGGACACGAACTGACGCTCGTTACCACGACGATCGTTGTAGTCCACGTACAGCATGCACGCCATACCGGTGCCGCCGAACGCCGGATCCTTGTAGCGATCCGGAAGGACACTGAACTGCTGCCAGCGGTGACCGTCGGACGAGCCCTCACCATTCTGCGGGGTGATGGTCGTCGTGTCCGGGCACATCGCGAAGGCGAACAGCGGATCGATGTTGTGCGACTTGCGGTAGAAGTACTGGACATGCGAGCCAGGGGTCAGCAGACCATCGGGGATGATCTTGGTGAACTCCTTGGTGGTCGCGCTGCCATCCCAGCCCGTACGGGACTGCGGGACAGTCGTCAGCCACGCCGGCAGCGTGCCGTCGCAGATGACATTGTTCAGTGCTCCGGTGCTCGTCGCAGCCTTGGTGGTATCGACGATGAAGCACTTGAACTTGTTCGTGCCCAGGGTCGCGAACTTCGGATCACTCTCGTGATAGGTACCCATCCAGGTGTTTGCAGCCGGAGAGTTCCCGAAGAAGTTGACCTGAGCCGAGTCGCAACGGGCGCTGTTCCAGGTCAGGTAGTCCCAACGCGTACCGCCGAAGTGATCACCCTTGCTGAACTGGCCCGGAGCGGTGATGTACTGACCCCAGAACGAAGCGTCGCCGGGGACAACCGCTGCAGCCTGGTTGGTCGGGACCTGGAGCAGGACCTGCGAGGCAGCCGGCGGGAAGGTACGACCAGCAGAGATGCGGTAGTTACCCGGGCCCGGAAGGACGCGGAACACCAGATCGATGCGGATCGGCTTGTACGCCGGATCGTCGCCCGTACCGGTGGTGGCGTTCGAGGCCTTGATCACCAGCGAATCGCCGGGGATGTCGAACCGAAGCGCGTTACCGGTGGCCTGCGCGTTGTTGATACCCGTCTTGATCAGAGCAGTGGTCGTGTCGAACAGCGCCGATCCAGGGAGACCATTGGTCTCATTGGACGGGAACGCGTCGTTCGCGAACTGCCAGATGTCCGACGTGACGCTACCCAGCGTGATCGCCGAGCCCGACGCCGTCTGCTGGGAAAGCGGGATGTCGATGAAGCCCAGCGAGATGTTGTCGAAGTACGCACCCTCGGAGCTGTTGCAACCCAGGGAGACCGCGAACCGGAAGCACTGCTGGTTCACGCCCAAGAGGAAGCGCAGCGAGTCAGGCACGCCCGTGGCATTCGAGGTCACGATGAGGCCGGTACCGTACAGCCCCTCGATGTCCTGGAAGCACTGCGGCTCCGGATTGAAGATCTGGAACGTCGGCCAGCGGGTTTCGCCCCAGCACTTCGTACCGTTGCCCGTCTGGATCGACGGGTAGGCCTGAGCAGCATAGACCCAGGCGTTACCGGTGAAGCTCAGGTTGAATGCACCCGCGTACATGTCGTACCAGATGTAGATATCGTCCGTCGCATCGATGATCGTGGAGGTCAGACCCTGATTGTTCGGGGTCGCGCCAGCTATCATATCGACGGTCGGTGACATGAAGGCGTGCTGCACTTCACGGTCGACCGTGAAACGGCTGTCACCCGACTTCTCACCGTCGTCGTGGTTTCCACCGGTGATCACCACGCCGCCGATGTTGCAGAAGCGCGCCGGGGAGTTCGGAGGACCACAGAGATCGTTGTAGGTCAGGTTGTTGAGGTCTTCCGTGTGGAACCAGATCGACGGCGGCTTGCCGGTCGACTTCCAGTTGTTCAACGGAGAAGCGCCCGGACGGTTGTCGATCGCGTTCACACCACCCTGCTCGGCACCTTCGAAATCGCCGATCGTATTGCCGTTCACGACGACATTATCGATGATGGCGGCGCCGCGGGTCGCCGAAGTGTAGCCCGACGCACGCGAGTCACCATCCGAGAACGAGATGTTCGTCTTGACGCGGAACACGAGACGCACCCGACCCGGGTTACCAGTCGAGCTGAGGATGCTGTTCACGAGCGTGGCCGGCACCGTCACACCGAATGACGGTGTAGCCGTCAGCGTATCGGACGGGTTCGCCCCGAAAGCGCTGAAGAGCTCGTAGTAGGGGACCGAGGCGCCTTCGTTGATGCGCAGGACCTCCGAGAACCAGCGACGCTGCACGTCATACACGGGGCGGGTCACGCCATCCGAGTAGCGGCAGGCGGCATCGTTCACCGGGGAGCCGATGTACACCGAGAAGGAATCGATCGGCGCGTTCGCATCACCGGCAGCAGAGCTGCTGATGAAGTTGCCCGTCGTGACGGCGAGCGGGTCACCATGGAACCAACCCGTACGGGTGGCTGCCGCGGTGCCGCGATCGGTCGACATGCGGGTGCGGTACAGGAACGACACGTTCAGGGTGGAGCCCAGCGTCAGCGCGATATCGCGGTAGAGCATCTGGTCCATCGCGTTCGTGTAGCCCGGGAAACGCTTGTTGGTACCCGAACCGCCGCCGGTCTCGCCCTGCATCTCGAGCACGGTCTGGTTGTAGGGGTTGCCGGTGACGAGATCCTTGACGCTGTTGTCACCGTGCTGACGCAGACCGCACCAGGCCGACTTGGCACCCGCGATCGGGCTCCAGGTCACGCCAGTTCCGCCCGCGGAGCCGACATCATGATGCCAGTAACCCACGACGCCCACGGTGCGCTTGCCGCCGGCACCCTGGTTGATGACGTAGTTACCGACATTGCCCATATCGAACGCCCACCACGGACGCTGATTGTCCGGAAGGGTCAGGCCGCCAGCGATGGCGTACGCACGGCGAGTGGGCCACCAACCGGCGAGAGAGTCGCCGGTGACAGCGCCGAAGCCAGTCGAGTGATCCCAGTCCCAGATGGCATTATTGGGATTGACTTGGCCGGGCTGATTCACGCCGGTCCAGAGATTCCAATAGTTCGTGGTCGCACTGAAGTGATTCGTGTACGAGTGGCCAAACCAAACGGTATCGGGATCCACACCCGCTGATGTGCCGAGCTTCGAGGCACGCGAGTTGAGGAGTTCCCGGACGGAGTTCGCATTCACGAGCTTGTTGCCGAGTTCATTATTCGAGGGCTCGTCAACACCTGCGAATGCGCTTCCCGCCACCATCGCGGCTGCTCCAACGAGGAGAAGCAGAGCGAGGAACGGCTTCTTCATGTGACTACCTCCACCGTCGCAATGCATGGGCAATGCGAAGTATTCCTGTTACGGATTGCGAGCGAGGTGTCTCTAACAGCAAGTGCCGATGGACGCTCGGTGACATCATGAGCATTCCTTCGACTGTGGCTGTGCTGATGCTTCTCCATCCCCCCTTTCCGCTGTTCGTCGCCGTCCATAGGCAGTTCCGGCTGCAACGAACACATATTGAGCGAGATCTCTTTTGAAGCCACCGGCGTTGTGTGGCCGCTGCCAGCCACGTGAAACGCTCAGTAGCTGCGGAAGACTGAGGTGCATGTGTGGGGACCCCGAATCACTCCGGGAGCTCCGGCACAGGACAAAGGCTAGGCGTGATACAGGGCTATGTCAATCCGTTTTTTGGCTGGCAGTTGCACCGGATGGGCGAGACAAGCCGCCATATCGCAACAACCTGCGGCTCCAGCAAAGCGGTGCGCGGACGATCACGCCACCCAGCCGACGCCAGAGTCGGGGGGAAATGCTCAGCCGCGGGGGCGATTCTCCCACGCCCGACTTGCGGCATCGGACACCTCGCGAAGCGGCTGGCCGGAGCGCTCCGAAGCCTCCCGAACCTCCTCGAACTCGGGAATGGCGCGCTCCGTTCCGTCCGGTAGCGTGGCGACCTTGACGGCGATGGAGCCGAACGGCGTCACCACATGCTCGATCCGGCGCGGGAGTTCGAACCGCTCATCCACGCGGCGGCGCACCCCGAGGGCCGTGGTACGAGCCAGGATGAGCGCTGCAAGTCGTTCTGAATCCGTCAGTTCGCACACCACCACCAGCCACCAGCCGGCGCGGCCCTTCTTCATTGTGGTGGGCACGAGCATCGCATCGAGCGCACCCGCCGCCAGGAGCGCGGGAATCACTGCTGCAGCGAACTGCGGATTCTCGTCATCGAGCGCGGTCTCGAGCACCGCCACCGAGCGGCGTGCCATGGCGGGCGAGGATTCGCCCACCAGCAGGCGCAGGACATTGGGATGGTCGGGGAACTCACGCGTGCCCGCGCCGACTCCGACCGCGCCGAGCGTGAAACTCGGCAGCGGTCCGAAGCGCTCGCACAGCGTTGCCAGGAGCGCTGCACCCGTGGGCGTGACCAACTCGGCTTCGACCGGGCCGCCGTGGATGGGAACTCCCTGGAGCAGGAATGTGGTGGCCGGCGCTGGCACGGGGATGCGGCCGTGCTCGGACATGACGAAGCCCCCCCCGACCGGCAGGGTGGAAGCCTCGACCCGCTCGATCCCGAGCGCGTCGAGTCCCACCAGCGAACCCACGATGTCGACGATCGCATCGACCGCGCCCACTTCATGGAAGTGCACTTTGGCGACTGTGGAGCCATGCACCGAGGCCTCGGCTTCGGCGAGGCGCTGGAACACCGCCAGCGCGCGCGCGCGGACCGCCGCCGGGACATCGGCGGCCGCGATGATGGCCGTGATGTGGTGCAGATGGCGGTGCGGTTGTTGGGCCGGAGCCTCGACATCGACTTTGGTGGCGGCGAATGGCCCGCGGCGAACCGCCTGCACGGTGATGTTCACCTGCTCGAGCCGCAGGCGCGCCGGCAGGCGCTGGAGTTCGGCGGCGGGCCACCCGGCGGCGACCAACGCCGCCAGCGTCATATCGCCGCTGATCCCCGAGACACAATCGAAGTAGGCCAGACGCATCAACCCTTCCCTTCCCCGGCATTGATGAGGTGCGCGGCATAGCCCGCGCCGAAACCATTGTCGATGTTCACCACGGTCACGCCAGCGGCGCACGAGTTGAGCATGGCCAGCAGCGGCGCGACACCGCCGAAGTGGGCGCCGTACCCCACGCTGGTCGGCACCGCGATCACCGGGCGGTCCACGAGCCCGCCGACAACGCTTGCGAGCGCGCCCTCGAGCCCCGCCACCACCACGAGCACGCGGGCGCGGCGCAACTCATCGCGATGCGCGAGCAACCGGTGCAGCCCCGCCACGCCGACATCGGCGATCAGCTCGGCCCGGCTGCCCATGGCCCGTGCGGTGACCAGCGCCTCCTCGGCGACGGGCAGATCAGCGGTGCCCGCGCAGACCACCAGCACGCGGCCGCGCAGACGGGGGGCGCGACGACGCAGCACCACGCAACGGGCGCGGGCGTACACCTGGGCGCGTGGATGCGCGGCGGCGAGGGCCTCGCGCGCCGCGTCGTCGGCCCGCGTGACCAGCACCAGCCCATGGCGCTCGTACAACCGCGTTGCGATCGCGACGATCTGCTCGACGGTCTTGCCCAGACCGAACACCACCTCGGGGAAGCCCGCGCGCAGCGCGCGGTGGTGGTCGAGCGTCGCGAAGCCCAACTCCTCGATGGGGGCCTGACGGATCGCGCGTTCGGCCTCGGCGGCCGAGAGCGTGCCGCGTTGGAGCCGGCGCAGGACCGAGCGCAACTCAGCCGGACGCACGCATCCCTGCGAGTGGGGTTTCGCTTGGACCCACGATGAATGATTCCAGTCCCTCGGTCTGCAACTGCGACAGGTAGGTTCGCAGCAACTCGACCATCTCGTCGGCCGTGCGCGTGTGATTGACCTGTTCACGCACCTTGTGACTGTGCGGCAGACCCTTCAGGTACCAGGCCACATGCTTGCGCATCTCCTTGGCGGCCGGGATCTCGCCCACCGAGCGCACCATCATGTGCATGTGTCGCACGCCTGCCTCGAGCCGCTCCTGCGCGGTGGGCGGGGCCAGCATCTCGCCCCGTTCGACCAGCGCGCGGATGCGCTTGAACACCCACGGATCGCCAAACGCGGCGCGGCCCAACATGACGCCGTCGCAGCCTGTCGTCTCGAGCATCCGCACCGCATCCTCGGCGCTGCGCACATCCCCATTGCCGATCACGGGGATGCCGACGGCGCGCTTGGCCTCGCCGATCATGTCCCAGTGCGCCAGCCCTTCGAACTTCTCGGCGCGCGTGCGCGCATGGATGGCCACCGCTTGGGCGCCGGCGCCCTCGAGCGCCTTGGCCACCTCGACCACATTGCGGTTGTCGCCATCCCAGCCCAGTCGGATCTTGGAGGTCACAGGGATATCGGTGACTTGCGCCATGCCCCGGACGATCCGCTCGATCAGCGGAACATCATTGAGGAGCGCGGCGCCGGCATTGCGCGTGACCACTTTGCGCACCGGACAGCCCATGTTGATGTCGATCAGGTCGGGGCGCTGCGCGGGCGGCAGGTCGTGCAACACGCGGGCAGCCTCGGCCATGATGGCCGGGTCGGAACCGAATAGCTGGATTCCGATCGGGCGTTCCATCGACTCGAACGCGATGTAGTCCATGGTCGCCTGATTGCCGCGGATCAAGCCGTCGGAGGACACCATCTCGGTGTACACGGCCGAAGCGCCCTGCTCGCGCGCCAACTGGCGGAACGGCGAATCGCTCACGCCCGCCAAAGGAGCGAGCACGAACGGGGAGTCGATCTGCACATGGCCGATCTTCATGGTCTCTCGAATCGGTTCAGCGCCCCACGCGCCGTCCCGGGCGCCAGAGGTGCGATCATCGGGTCCAACCGGCGGGCGAACTCCGCCACATCGCGAAAATCCTCGAACGACTTGTGCGCGATCCCTTCGCGCTCACACCACTCTTGTAGCGAATGCTTGGCCAGCACACTGTCGGCAGCCAGAGCGCCATGGCGATCACTGGCGCCATCCCCCACCAATACGGTGTGGAAACCGCGTCCCCGGTAACGACGCACATGCTGTGCCTTGCAGTTGCCGCAAGTCTCGCAGGCCGGATCGGCGTAGGGGAACTCGGCGGTCACTCGATTGTCGTGGAACACGGCGCGGTTCGCGGCCCACGGCAACTCGCCCAGCCCGGCGCGATCCAGATGATCCTGCACATAGAAGCCCAGCCCTTCGCTCACGACCATCACTGCATCGCCACGGCCCAATGCCTCGCGCGCGAAGGGCGCGAAGTGCGGGTCCAGCGAGAAGCTGCGCGTGAACGCGCGGGCGTCGGCCTCGGTGACCGACAACAGCTCGCACTGAGCCAGCGTGAGCTCGCGGTGACCGACGCGTCCAGCCAGCCAGTCGTCCAGCATGGGCAGCTTGCTGGCCGCACCCGAGGGCGAGAAGCGCTCGGCGAACGCCGCGCCGATATCGTTGGGCGAGATCGTGCCATCGAAGTCACACAGGTAGGCGATGGGCATGTCAGCGAGGCACCTTCACCACCGAGCGGGTGCGGGCCGGAGCCGGCACGCCGGCAAGTCGGTACAACTCGTCCGCCTGCTTCGCGCCACTCAGGAGTCGCACCGCCTGTTGGAACACGGGATCCATTGCGAGCGAGACGCGGGCGGCAGCGGCGGCGCCCTTGCCGCGCCGCAGGAACTCGCGTTCGAGCACGCGCGTGAGACGCGGTCGCTGCGCCTCGAACTCGGCGTCGGTGCCGCTGGGGCCCTGTGCCCGCACGAATGCCACGAACGCTTGCCAAGCCTGCGGGCTCACGCTCAAGTCGGCGCTGGCACCGGCACCGGCACCGGCACTCCACTGTCGGGCGAACTTGAGCCCGATCCGCCGATCCTCGATCGCCCGCGACAGCGGCGGCAGGGAATCGGGTCGCACCACCAGGTCGGGCGTCACCCCACTGCCGCTGTAGACGGTGCGGCCCCCCGCGGTCTTGAAGGCACGGCGCGGCTGCTCCGCCGCCAGCGTATCGCTCACGGGGTCCGGCGCGTCCTCCTCGATGTCGGCCGAATGATCCGGGCGCTGGCGGTGCAGCGTGCGGCCGCTGGCCGTGTGATAGAGCGCCGTGGTCAGCTTGAGAGCGCCCGCGCGTGCACGCAGCGGGTAGATGTTCTGCACCGAGCCTTTGCCGAACGACTCGGTGCCCAGCACGAACGCGCGGTCCTGATCCTGCAGCGCACCGGCCACGATCTCGGACGCCGAAGCACTGCCCCCGTCGACGAGCACGACCACCGGCCACTGCAACTCGGGACGCACTGCCGCAGCGGCATGCTTCTGGTCGATTCCCGAAGCGCGCCCCTTCACATACACGACCAACGCATCCTTGGGCAGGAACTGCTCGGCCACCTGCACCGCCTGATCCACGAGGCCGCCCGGATCGCCGCGCAGATCGAGCACCACCGAGCGCGCGCCCTGGGCGCGCAGCGTGTCGAGCGCCGCGCGGACCTCGGCGCCCGCATGGGCCGAGAAGTTCGCCAGGCGCACATAGCCCACACGCGGCGCAGCCACGAACGCATAGGGCACAGCCTGCGTCGAGATCCGCCCCCGCTTGAGCGTGATGTCGCGCGGCTCGGTGTCGCCGTCGCGCGCAACGCCCAGCACCACCTCGGTGCCCGCCGCGCCGCGCAGGCGCGCAGTGGCTTCGCTCACCGTGAACCCGAAGGTGTTGTGCCCGTCGATCTTGTAGAGCACATCGCCGGGCAACAGCCCCGCCTCCCAGGCGGGCGAGCCTTCGATGGGCGAGATCACGGTGGGATAGCCCTCGCGGATGTCGACATAGGCGCCGATTCCATCGAACTCGCCCTCGAGCGAGCTCTTCAGATTCTGGTACTCGCGTGCATCAAGGTACTGCGAGTAGGGATCGAGCCCGCGCAACAGGCCGCGCACGCTGCCCTCGATGAGCGACTTGGGCTCCACCGCGTCGACATAGTTGCCCTGGACCGCATGCAACACCTCGATGAACAGATCGAGGTTGGCATAGCGATCGCCCGCGGCACGCCCACGCCCCGCCCACCAACCCACGGTGAACAGCACGGCGAACAGCGCACCCAACAGGACACGACGACGGATCAAGGGACCTCCGGAGGGCCGATCGCGGGACGCGCGACGAATGCCCCCGTGCGGGATTGCGGACAGGTTTTTGCGGGCCATGAGCGCAGCAAGCTGCCCCAGAGCCTAACTGACTTTGGCCGATTCGGCATCAACAGGCCCTCGGCGTCCGAAAGGGGATGCGATCGGACATGAACGGTGGCTCCGTTCGGTTCGCGGAACGCCGGCTTGAATGGGAGGCCGGGCGGAGTTGGCGCAGGCTTGTCCCGAGTTTTGGACCTGCGAATCCGCTTGACGGGTTCTGGGGCCGGACTCACCTCGGGTCGGTGGTCCCGCGCTGCCATGCGCGAGGACGCGCAGCGCAGGCGTGCGTGTGGACTCGCGGACTTCGCATTGCGAAAGTTCTCGTGTTGGGGCGAGTTTTGCGCTGGGTGGGGCTGCACGGGCGCCGCGAATGGCCATGATATGAAGTAAACGCGCCCCCGGCCCCCGCGACCCGCCCCCGCGGATGCCTGCCATGAAAACCTACTCGCTGTTCCATCTTGCCGACGATGTGCTGGTGCATGGCTTGAAATCACTCCTCGCGAGTGATCGCACCACCACTGCCGATTTGCTCGCCCACATCGCCGAGGTCGACGAGCGCCGGCTCTACCTGCCGGCCGCGTATCCCTCGATGTACCTGTACTGCGTGCACGAGCTGCACATGTCCGAGGACTCCGCGCTCAAGCGCATCCAGGCGGCGCGCGCGGCGCGGAGGTTCCCTGGCATCTTCGACGCGGTGGCCGAGGGTCGGCTGCACTTGAGCGCGGTGGGCATGCTGGCGCCGCATTTGAGCGCGGATAACGCGGATGATCTTCTCGCGGCCGCCGAGCACAGGACGAAGGCCGAGATCGTTCTGCTGCTCGCGGAGCGCTTCCCGCGTCCGGATGTGCCGACGACGGTGCAGGCTGTCGCGGTGACCGTCGCAACGGGCGTGATGTCGCCGGAGCCAGTCGCTTCACTCGCTATTCAACCTGCGCCGGGGCAGGTTGAATCGGCGTCGTCTCCCCGCCCGACGGTCGCTCCACTCTCGCCGGGGCGATTCGATGTGCGCTTCACGCTCGATCAGTCGGCGCATGACCTGTTGCGCTACGCGCAGGCATTGCTCGGTCACGCGGTGCCTTCGGGAGACATCGCCGAGGTGGTCAAGCGCGGCCTGGCGACGCTGGTCGAGCAACTCGAGAAGCGCGTGTTCGCCGCCAGCGCGAGGCCGCGCTCGCAACGCAGCGCCGCGAAGGGGCGCTACGTGCCGGCAGAAGTGCGGCGCACGGTGTGGCGGCGCGACGGAGGCCGATGCACCTTCACAAGTGCGGCAGGCCAGCGCTGCCCGGCGTGCACGCGGCTGGAGTTCGACCATGCGGAGTCCATGGCACGCGGCGGCGCGACGACGACCGAAAACTTGCGGCTGCGCTGCCGCGCGCACAACCAGTACACGGCAGAACGCGAGTTCGGCGCGGGGTTCATGGAAGGTAAGCGTCAAGAGACACGGGGCAGGACGGCCGAACGGAAGGCGCGGCGCACCGCCGAGCCGCGTATCGGACATGCCCCGGCGCATGTCGATCAGCGCGTGCGCCGCGAAGAAGTCATTCCATGGCTGCGCCGACTTGGGCTCCGCGTGGACGAAGCCAAGCGCGGCGCTGCGATGTGCGACGACATGCCCGACGCATCGCTCGAGGATCGCGTGCGGTTCGCGCTCTCGGGGCTTGCACGGGAGCGCTATCGCCGAGCCACGCCCATGGCCAGCAGTGCAGGTTGAGCGGTCGGGCACAGACGAGCGGGCTTGGAATCGTCTGGGCTGACACCCTTGCTTCAGGCCTTCTCGCGCAGCCTGTTCAGCACGCGCCGGTGCTTTGCGAGCACTGCGGCTTCGATCAGCTTGGAGATCTGGGTTGCTGGCAGGGTGGCATCGAACATGCGGAATCGCGATGCATCCGCTCGTGCGAGCCTGCGAAAACAGGCGGCCACCCGCTTGTGGAACTCCAGCGCCTCATACTCCAGCCGATGCACGCCCTCTTCCGCAGCGAATTTCCTGGACAGCCCCTGCAACGGATCGAGATCCAGCAGGATCGTCATGTCGGGAACCAGGCCGCTCGTGGCCACCCGATTGAGCACCCGCAGGTCGGCGGCCTTGAACCCGCGCCCTGCGCCCTGATAGGCGAGCGTGGAATCCGTGTAGCGATCACACAGCACCACTTGCCCGGCCTGCAGCGCCGGGATGATCTCCTTGTTGACCAGATCGGATCTCGCCGCTTCCAGCAGTAGCGCTTCCGTGAGTGGCGAGGGCGATAGCCTGGGATCGAGGAAGATCGAGCGAATGCCCTCCGCGATGGGCGTCCCGCCGGGCTCACGGAATGTTCTGAGATGGAGCCCAAGGCGTCGAAGGCTTTTGGCAAGCTTCGTCAACTGAGTGGTCTTGCCCGCGCCTTCGACGCCCTCGAACGTGATGAACAACCCTTTCACGAACCCCTACTTCCCGCGGACGCGCTTCTTCGTCGACTTCTTCGCGACCGCCACGGCAGCCGCCTTGGAAGCCGGCTTGGCCTTGGCCGACTTGCGCCGCGCGGCCTTGGGCTCCGCTTCCGATGGCTTGCCGTCCATCGAGACATTCGCCTTCTTGGCGACCGGCTTGGATTCGCGCTTGAGGATCGGCGGGTTCAGGCGGATCCGCTTCTCGGTGCCCTTGGGATCCTTGATGTACGCCTCGGTGAGTTCCCGCGAGACATCATCGGGGATCTGCACGGGCGGCGACTTCTTGAAGTAGGACGATGGGGCCACAAGCGCGCCGCTCAATCCATGGTCCAAGCCGAGCTTGGCGCAGCGCACCGCATCGATCACGACGCCTGCCGAGTTGGGCGAGTCCCACACCTCGAGCTTCATCTCGAGGTTCAACGGCACATCCCCGAAAGTCGTGCCTTCCATG
>JANLOU010000307.1:0-4105 GCA_031366735.1 Candidatus Eiseniibacteriota bacterium | reverse complement strand
ACCAACGGCTCGGGCTCGTTCTTCTTGCGCTTCTTCTTGCCGGTGTCGGGCTGGCCCGCCACCACGCGCAACGACGCCCCTGCGGTCGCGTCGTTGCCGGGCCAGCGCATGCCCTGCTCCAAGGGTGGGCCCATCGAATAGATCGCGCTCTCGCCGCCGCAGTCGAACCGCACGCGGCGCACCAGCAGGCCGCCCTGGTCGATATCCTGCGCCGAGGTGCGCACGGTGAAGTTGAACGCGGGCGCGCCCGAGCCGAAGAATGCCTGACGGATGGCGTACGCGCGCTTCACGAACTGCTGCATGGCGGGCGACACGGGCATCTTGCCCGCGCCCTTGGGAGTGCCGTCCTCGTTGAGGAACGGCGCCAGGTTCGCGGTGTAGTACGCCCAGAAATAACCGGTCGGCCCAAAGCAGCGGGTCACATCGTCGATCGAGGCTTCCTCGCGGCTGGAGGCGAACGGGTACTTGCCAGCCAGTTCGCGGTTGAACGGGTCGAGGAACCCGGCCTTCCAATCCGCACTCGAACTGCCGCCCATGGCCTGCGTGACGATCAGGTCCTCGCTCACGCCGATGGGCGCCTTGAGCAGCCGCATGGTGGGCGCAACGCCAACGGCCTCACCGTAGATCTCCTTGAAGCCATCCACATACGCGACGAGCGACACCAGACCGTTGGTCTCCTCGGCGCTCACGGTCAGCAGCTTGCGCACACCCGAGACCGGCGCGCCCGGTTGCGCCACCTTCTCGATCGCGGCCTGTGCCCCGCCCAGCAGTGAGATGTAATTGGCGTTCATTGATTGGTTGGGGTCCACCTTGCCGCCCGAACCCTTAAGGGCATTCGCCAGCGCCTGCATCTTCTCGCCCACGGTGCGCGAACTGCTGCCACGCGTCTCGAAGAAGTCCCGCAGCACGGCCCAATCGCCGTTCACCCCTTCGACCGGCGTGCCCGAGACGGCCGGCAACTGCGTCTCATCGCGCACGGCGCGCAGCGTCTGGAACAACTCGGACTCGCCCTTCATGAGCACCTTGATCAACTCGGACAGGCCCTGCAGGTCGCGCGGGGGGGCCAAGGATAAGCCTGCGGCGAAGCGCGCCCACTGCTCGCTGTACTCGCGCGCATACAAAGTCTGCAGATCGCTCGCCAGGTCGGGCGCCTGACCTTGGAAGATGTCCTGCAGCAGCCAGTCACGCTGCACGAGCGTGCGGTACTGCTCGATGCGCGGTTTGATCACCGTGGTCCAGCCATCCTTGGTGAACGGGCCGGGCACCTTGGCGGTGCCGCGCAGGTACACCAACTTCTTGACCAGGCTCTTCAGATCGCGCGCGTTGGTCTGCGGCCCCGCCCACGCGATCATGTCGGTATAGAACTGCTTGGCGTCCCAGGTCGCGCGCACGCGCTCGGCGGCGCGCGCGGTGAGCGCGGGGTCGGCAGCGCCGTAGTGGTCGCGCGCAATGGGCGTCAGGGCTTCGGGGTGACGCGCCAGGAACATCATCTGGCGCCGCATGAGTTCGGGGTACTCGCGCCGATCCTGCGGCGACGCCTGGCCCATCGCCAAGCGGCTCTGCAATGCACGCGTCACTTCGCGCGCCAGCACCTCGCCATCGTCCGCTTTGATCTGCGTGGGATCGCTCAGCAGACGGTAGGCGCGGAACAGGTAATAGTAGTCGAGGAATGTGCCCTGCCCGTTGTCGGTCAGCAGCCGCAGGTCCTGCTCCATCTGCTTCACCGCGGGAGCGATCACGGCGTCGGTGCTCTTCAGGGTCCACAGCGCCAGCGTCGGCTCGCGCATGACATCGGCGGAATACCCCCCCAGTTTGCGGTACAGCGGCACGCGACCCCGCAGCGAGTCCAGTGTGTGCGCACTGGCGCGCAACTTCTCCAGCGCGCGCAGGTTCTCGACGATGGGCGCATCGTCGCGCACGCGGTTGTTGACCTCGACGGATGCCTTGCGGGCGCGGCCCACAAGCGCGCCGTTCACGCACGAGAACGCCGAGAAGAGCACGGTGCACACCACGAACGCGACGCCGAACCCGCCGATCAACATGCGCTCGCCGCGCTTGAGTTGGCCCTGCGCGCCGCGACTGGTCACGGCAAGGCCAGCGTCGGGGAACACCACCTCGGTGAACAGGTCGCGCGCGAACCACGCTCCGCCGCGCGAGGCGGCGAAGCCTTCGGGAGTGCGCACGGTCAGGCCCAACGCGCGCACCGCGGGCGCCATGACGCGGTCGGTGGGCTCGCCCGATTGCGTGGAGGCAGCGAAGTAGAAGCCGCGGAATACCGGTGAGTCGGCGTTGTTCGTGGCCTCGAACAGCGAGCGCACGAACCGTCGCAAGTTGCCGCGCACCCGCTCGAACTGCAGTGGGAACGCGAAGGCTCGCGAACGCGTGACCGCTTCGGGACAGGCCGCCATGCGCGGCAGGCGACGCTCGCTGAGCGAGCCCATGAGGATGCCATACTCCTCGTCGAACAGTTGGTCGGCGGCGGTCGCGCGTGCGCGCTCCAATGACAGCGTCGCGCCCCAGGGCTGGCGGCGTTCCTCGGCCGAGAGGTCCTCGAAGAACTCCGAGAAGCCAGCCACCTGGTCGCAGCGCGTGAACACCAGATACACGGGGAACACCACGCCCAGATGTTGGATCAGTTCGGCCAGACGCTCGCGCGCGGCGCGGGCCAACGCATCGACGCGGACCTCGGGTTGGTCGGCCAGTTGGTCCACCGCCACCACCACCAGCACGCCATTGATGGGCTTGTCGGGACGCTGTTTCTTGAGTGTGCCCAAAAACGACAGCCAATCGCCGCTGTCGTCGAACGCAGCAGTCGCCAGCGTCTTGCCCGCCATGTCCAGCAGGACGGCCTCATGCGAAAGCCACCACGAAAAGCCGCGCGTGCCACCCACACCGCGCACGGCGCGCGGGTCGCTCTTGGCATCCTTGAGTGGGAACTCCAGCCCGGAGCGCTTGATCAGCTCGCTCTTACCCGCGGAAGCCGGCCCAATGACCATGTACCACGGCAGCGTGGCCAGCGCGTCGTCGCCCGTCTTCTTACTGCTCGCCTTGAGCGTCGCGATGGCGGCGAGCAGGTCTTCCTTGAGCCGCTGCATCTCGGCCAACTGCCCTGGCGTGGAGCGCTCGATGTCGAGGTCCGCCTGCTTGCTGATGGTGTTCTCGATCTCCTCGGCCTGTTGGGCCTTCTTCAACTGCACCACCAGGTAGACGATGCCCACCACCAACAGCAGCACCAACAGGATCAACACCACGAGCAACAGCGACAGTCCCAGCGCGCCTCGCAACAGCACGAGCAGCGTGCCCACGAGCGCAAAGCCGATCACATACGGCAGCCATGGAAGCTTGGCGAACGGATTCATCGGCTGATCAGCCCCTTCACAGCGCTGGCAGCGTGTCCCGCCCCGATCCGTGCGAGCAGCCAGACCACAAGGAAGCTGAGAATCACGGCCGGCACGAACATGGCAAGCGGCAGCCACCAGGGGATGCTGCGGCGTGCCTCGGCCACATGCTCGTTGCGCCGCGCCGAGTTGGGCGCCAAGGGCGAGAAGCCCGCGCCGCGCGCGGCCGAGACATCGCGCTGCACATCCTCGAGCAGCGCACTCAGCTTCTCGGGCGTGGAGAGCTTGTAGCGCCCCGCGAAGCCGAATGCCAGGCAACAGCACGACACTTCAAGCGCCTCGATCCGCGCTTCGCGATCCTTGCGCAGGCGATCGAGCCGTTCAAAGAACTCCTCGCCCGCCAACTGGCGGCCATACAGCTCAAGCTGCAGCGGCCGGCCCAGCCACGCATCGCGCGCGGCGCCGCGGCTATTCAAGATGGTCTCATCGAGGAAGGCGACCATGCTGAAGACGGCCTCTTCGATGTCGGACGCCGAGAAGCCCTGCTCGCCGGCCTCGCGCTCGAAGCGGTTCTTGAGCTCGAGTGAGCGCGCGCGGATCGCGGTGGGATCCGGGAGCTCAGGGACCTGCGACAATGCGAGCACCGTGGCGAGCCAGTCGCTTGCCAGTTCCACCAAACGCGCGCGCGCGGGACGCGGACTGCCCGCGACGCGGGCCGGGGCGGTGGCCGAGCGACGGCGCGGCTGCGCCTCGATGATCATGGTCTC
>JANLOU010000029.1:0-2840 GCA_031366735.1 Candidatus Eiseniibacteriota bacterium | reverse complement strand
TGCAGCCGCTGTGGTTCGGGTTCGGCTGCGCCCAACTGTTGCACGCATTCACGCAGCGCAAGCTCACTCGCGCGGGAGTCTTCGGATTCGTGATGCTCGTGGCGTGGCTGACACTGGTGATGGGCTCATGAGCGCGAAGCTGGGTCTGAGGACGCTGTTCTCGATGGGACTGCGCGCGAACCTGCTGCAGGCAACCTGGAACTTCGAGCGGCAACAAGGAGTGGGCTGGGCGTTCGCCCTGCACCCCGCACTCAAGAAGTTGTACCCGGACGCCGCCACCCGATGTGAGCGACTGGCCGAGCACACCGCCTATTTCAATACGCAGCCAACCCTCGCTTCGCTCGCGCTGGGCGCCGTGGCCCAACTCGAGGAGCAACGCGCCGAAGGCACCGGGCCGGACGCGGTCGCAATGGGGCGCATCAAGAATGTCCTGGGCAGCACGCTCGCCGCCATGGGTGACCGATTGTTCTGGTTCTCGCTGCGGCCCTTCGCTGCGGCGCTCGCCGTGCTGGTCGCGCTCTCCCGGCCGGCTTCTCCAGTGGCCGCCGTCGTGCTCTGGGTGACTTACGCTGCGCTGCACCTCGGGGTCCGCTTTGGCGGCGTCTCGTGGGGCTACCGCGAGGGTCCCTCGGTGTTGGCCGGGGTGTTGCGCACCCGCCTCGAGACCGCCGTGACGCTGTTGGCCTACGCCGGGTGCATCCTGCTCGGCGTGCTGGTGGCGTGGGGGCTCGCGCCGGGAGGCGAGCCGCAGTCAATCGCAGTACAGTCCGCCCTCGCTGCGGGATTGGGCCTTGGCCTGATCACCGCGCAGCGGGCCCGACCCTCACCCACGCAATGGGCGCTCGGTCTGGGCGTACTCGGCGTCGCGGCCGTCTGGCTGCGAGGTCGATAGTCCATCCGGAGGCAGGTCTTGTCCGAGATCCAACTCGTCATCCGCAATCAACTCGGCCTGCACGCTCGCGCGTGCGCCCTTTTCGTGAAGGCGGCCTCGAAGTTCAAGTCCGAGATCGTCGTGTCGCGCGACGACCTCGAAGTGAACGGCAAGAGCATCATGGGCGTGATGATGCTCGCCGCTGAGGAGGGCGCCACCATCCTCGTAAAAGCCGATGGCCCCGACGAGACCGAAGCGCTGGAGATCATTCGCGAGCTGGTCGACGGCAAGTTCGGGGGAGAGCCTTGATCCTCACGGGGATCGCTGCCTCACCCGGGCTCGCAATCGGGCCCATCCATCGACTCGAGCCCGAGGACCTCTCGGTCCGCGAGCGCGAGGTGGACCCATGCGACTTTGAAACCGAGATCGCCACCTTCCACGCGGCGCTCGATGTTTCGCGCCGCGACCTGATCGGGATCCGCGACGGCATTGCGGGCGAGCTGGGTGAGCGCGCGGCCGCGATCTACGACGCGCATCTACTGATCCTCGACGACCCCGAGCTGCGCAAAGCCGTGGAACAGGGAATCCGCACCGAAGGGCGCAACGCCGCATGGATCTATCGCGCCCGCATGGGCGCATATCTGGCCCACTTCGATCATGTCGAGAACGAATACCTGCGCGAGCGCCGCGCGGACTTCCTCGATGTCGAACGCCGTGTGCTGCGTCACCTGCTGGGAACGGGTATGCGTCCGATCGAGCAACTCGGGGAGCCCGCCATCGTCATCGCGCACGACCTGGGCCCGAGCGAGGTCGCCATGCTTCCGCGCGACAAGGTGCTGGCGTTCGTGCTCGAAGTGGGAGGACGCACTTCGCATGGCGCGATCGTTGCCCGCGGTCGCGGGATCCCCGCGATCGTGAGCGTCAAGGGCGCGCTCCACCAGGTGCGTCCTGGCGACATCGCCGCGGTCGATGGGGACAGTGGCACCCTCGAAGTCAATCCTGACGCGGCGCATGTGGCGCATTATCGCTCGCGCATGGAGCGCCGGCGCCTCAAGAGCGAATCTCTCAACTCGATGCTCGCGCTGCCCGCGGTGACGCTGGATGGTCGCACGATCGAGCTGGCCGCGAATCTGGAACTGCCCGACGATGTGATCGCCGCTGCCGAGGCGGGCGCCGATGGGATCGGATTGTTCCGCACGGAGTTCTTCTACCTGAATCGCGTCGACCTGCCCGGCGAGGAAGAGCAGTACCGCGCCTACCGCCGCGTCTGTGAGGCGATGGGGGACCGTCCAGTCTTGTTCCGCACCATGGACCTGGGTGGCGACAAAGTCGCCTCGTACCTGGGCGTGACGCACGAGGCCAATCCTTTTCTGGGTCTGCGTGGCATCCGCCTCGCACTCGCCAGCCCTGACATGTTCCGCACCCAGTTGCGCGCCATCCATCGCGCCGCCGTGCACGGCAAGGCCCGCCTGATGTTTCCCATGGTCTCGAGCACCGAGGAGCTGGACCGGGCGCTGGCCCTGCGGGATGAGGCGGTGGAGAGCTTGCGCCGGGATGGCTTGGCGCATGTGGCTGAGATCGAGACGGGGATCATGATCGAAACGCCGAGCGCGGTGTGGATGGCGGATGCGCTCGCGCGGCGCTCCGCGTTCTTCTCGATCGGCTCCAACGATCTCATCCAGTACACGCTGGCCATGGACCGCGACAACGAGCGACTCGCCAACTTGTATGAGCCTCTGGATCCCGCCGTCATCCGTAGCATCCACCGCACCATCGAGGCCGCGCACGCGGCCGGGCGCTGGGTGGGGGTTTGCGGCGAGATGGCCGGCGACCCGCACACCGCAGTGCTGCTCGTCGGGCTGGGTGTGGATGAACTTTCCGTCTCCACTTACGACCTGCCGCGCGTGAAGGCCGCCATCCGCTCGATCCGTTTCGAGGCTGCGCGCGGAATCGCGGCGGAAGCGCTCGC
>JANLOU010000413.1:0-13759 GCA_031366735.1 Candidatus Eiseniibacteriota bacterium | reverse complement strand
CGCCGCGGTGACGCTGCTGCTGCCGCTGGTCGCCCTGGGGCTACCGCTCGCCGACAGCACGCTGGCGTTCGTCCGCCGCTTGCTGAGCGGAGCGCATGTGTTCCGCGGCGACACCGGGCACATCCACCATCGGTTCCTCAGCATCGGCCTCGACGCGCGCCAGTCATTGTTCGCGCTCTGGGCCCTGTGCGCCGTGTTCGGCGGGCTTGCCGTGCTGCTGACATGGCTGCCACGCGTGTACGCCGGGCTGATCGCCACGGTCGCGGCTGCGCTCTTGTTCGTGCTGCTCGAGGTGCTGCGCGTGGCGCGGGTGCGCCACGCCGCGCGGGATGCGACAGCGAAGCGCACCCCGCGCCGGCGCTGAGCGCAACACTCAGGGCTGGCGCTCCCGCGCGCACAGCTCGGCGCAGGCCGCGTGCGACGGGCCCTGAGCGTCATGGATCATGAAGCACATCGGGTCCACGAGTTCCCCGACCAAGGACACCTTTTCGAAGCGGGGGTTCGGTTTCTCGACGTCGCCCGAGTGGGAGCGGACGTCGCTCGAGAGCAACAACATTACCATGTTGCCGATTAGCATGTGTCTCCTGCCCCACGTCTTCATTCGACGATAACCACTCGCGACATCGCTCGACGAGCCCCCTGTGTGAGACGTAGCCAGTAGAGGCCCGCAGGTAGCCTCTGGTCATCGCCTAACTGAAGCATCTGGTCGCCGCCTGCATGTGCAATCACGTCGCGACCCCACAGGCGTCGCCCTGTGATGTCGTAGAACTCGAGCGACGCCGGAGTGCTGGGTTCCAATGAATACCGCACGCGGAGATCCCTCGCCCTGCTCGGATTCGGGTGAACGCCGTCGAGGGCGAAACGGGGTCCCGTTGGAGTCGTTAGCCAGGCTACGGACCCGGCCAAGGGGCCGCCTCCCGCAAGCGAGCGCAGTTGATAGCCGTAGCTGCGGCCGGGCGAGACCGACCGATCCTCGAAGTGCAGGTGTCCGGCACCGTCGGCTATCACATTGGCGATCCGGACCCAGACATCGGCTTCTGCCTGGCGTTCGACCGCATAACCAGCAGGATCCGGGCTGGACGTGAACCACTCGATCGACACGCGATCGGGGCCGACCTCTGTGGCGACCATCGTCAGGTTGGTGGCGACGGTTCCATCGGGCGAGAGACGCTGCAGTCGGGTGACTCCCGTGGAGCCGCCACCGACCCGCTCCCAGCTGACGATAGCCCCGCCCCGACCGTCGGGGATGATCTCGCCCGGGTAAACGCTCAGTCCCGAGGCGTTGTCTTCGTCAGCGAACAAGCCATCCGCAAGCCAGCCGGGGGCGGGGGGGCCCTGCGAGAGCAGGTGGGTCAGAAAGGTGTAGTTGCCCGAAGAGTTGACGCCTTCCCACATCCCATAGACTCCCCCTTGGAGGTCGGCGGCGATTCCACCTCCCACGTTGATCGTCCCGGCACCTCCCACAACTAGACCCTGATCCGGCCAGCCCAGAGCACGGGTTCCGTTCGGAAGGATCCGCTGAATACGGAACTGCCCCACGCCAGTACGGTAGTCCGTCCAGCTGATGAACGCGCCTCCCTGAGCATCGTCCACTCCTTGGAAATCCGTGAGAATGAAGCCCGGCCCGGTCGCGATTGGTATCCCTGTAATCGGCCATCCCGGTGCCAATAAGCCATTGACCAATACCCGCTGCAGGTAAAGATTGTCGAAATGGTTGCCACGATAGATGACGGAGTAGGCTCCCCCCGCTCCATCTGAGACGGTCTTCAAGGCTGTCGTGTACAGCGGGCCGGTTCTGAGTACGACGCCATCCGGGGATTGTGGCCAGCCGCGTGTACCATCCGCATTGATGCGCATCGCGTAGGCGCTGCTGCTCACATTGTCGTCGCTCAAGCTATTGGCGACGAGGATGACGCCGCCTGAGAAATCGGAGACGAGCTGAGGGGCGCCATTTCTCATCGTCTGCGTGTCGGCGCTGAGTCCGTCCAGTGGCCAGCCCGCAACTACTCGACCTTCTTGATCATACCTCGCGATACGATTGCCAGACTTTGAGTTCCCGCCTACGTACTCCGTCCACGCAAGGTAGTAACCACCAACCCCATCTTGGGTTAGCGCAAATTCACTACCCACAGACACAATATCTCGAGTGAGTCGGACTCCCGTGGTATCCCACCCTGCGGGGAACGTCCCGTTACGGTTCACACGGTACGCGTAGAGGGGGTATGAACGGGGGTCATTCACGTTGCGCTCGTTGGTTACGATCAGGAGTCCTCCCTGACCATCCAGAACAGCACGAATAGAGCTGATTACGCCCGACTTCTTCCAAGGGAGCCCGGTTTGAGGCCACTCGGGATCCGGCACACCACGCGCCAGCACATGATGCAAAGTGACGACGTCGCTCCCGCTGCCATCAATCTGTTCGTACCTGAACAGATACGCCCCCCCAGCCCCATCCGGGTAGAGTCCGACCGGGCGACCCTCACAGGGTTCGCCTCGACAGGGCGAAATCCCATTTCTCGTCCACTGTGCTGCGGCTTCGGGCGCGAACCCCACGCTGAGAGCCCCTATAAGAAGGCCGACTCGAAATAGCGACCTCATCACTTCCCACATTTTATTGCCTCGGAATGAGTGCTCGATTTCGCCATCTCGCGAGCCCCAATCCAGCCTCCGGCGCGAGGGAGCCAACTGCTGACTCGTATAACCAACTCGCACTTGAGGAGGTCGTCGGGGGTGGAGGCCCGCGTTGCCCACGATTGTACGTCAATTAAGGTGTCGCTTTCAGCAACGCGAGCAAAAAACACCCCAACATCGCTTCATTTCGCCCTGCAGCGACAACGCCAGCCATGCTGACACTGCTCTAGTGAAGGACTCGTTTTGCGCTGGAAGTATCGAGGGCCCCGCCGGGGAGAACCGGGGGGGCCCTGAGCTTCCGGCCGGTTCGGCGTGGCAATCACTGCCACGCCCGCCGCGCCGCTGCTGATGGCATACGTCATTCCGGGACGGGCACCAAGTCCACTTCAAGCGCAGCAGGGCCCCGGCGCGCGCGCGCGGCGTCACTGACCTGGGCCTGCATCGCCTCGATACGGCCTGCATCCGCCGTCGTCGATAGCCGCAGCACATGCAGCAGCACCGTGCGATTGCGTCCGCCGACGGTCGCGCGCACCGCAACGAGGTCGCCCTCCTCGACGAAGCGCGACACGATCACATGTCCCGGCTGGCCCGCGAACATCGAGCGCACCACCAGCTTGATGCCGCGACGGGAGTCCCGCCGCTCGAGCACGAACCCGTCCCCGGCGCGCGTGCGCACCGCGATCGGCAAGCCCTGCTCGTGCATGAGCCCTGCCACGAGCGTTGGCCGGGGGGCGCCCCCGATGCGTGTCGCCCAGCCGCGCGCCGCGGCGTCCGCCGCGAGATCCTCGCCACGGGCGTGCTCGATGCGCACGCCGGTGGACCCCAGTGCGGTGGGCGCTTCGTCGAGCACGGTGACTGCGGTGACCGCCTCGGTGATCGGGTCGTCAAGCCCTCCGTCCTCGTCGCGGGGCCCGGCGAAACACGGACCCGCCATGGTGCAACTGTTGCCGAACCCAAGGCACAACTGCGCGCCCTCACTTGCGGACAGACAGATCATGTCCGAGGAACACTGGCGGCACACGGCCTCGGCGCGCCGCGCGCCTCCCACCAGCAACAGCAGAAAGCAGAGCGACAGGGCATGTTGCGGAGTCGATCGCATCGGTCACACCTCCCGGGGGCAACTGGGTTGGGGGGACACGATCGGCATTGCAGGGGCCGTGCCGCACCGCGCCCGCGTCAGTTGCGCTCGTCTGGGCGTCGCGACGCGCACGGCGTGGACGCTGCGACGACGCCGGGCTCAGCTCGCGGCGGCGTGGGCTTGCCGCTGCATGAGCAGCAGCAGATAGAATCCCAGCAGTGTCAGGTCGGCCAGTTCGGGCAATGCACGCGCCGCCTCACCCGGCTCGACCGAGACCGCCGCCCGGAACCAACTGGGGCGGCGCACGAACGCCAGAACGGATGCCTCGGCGGCGTCCTCGAACCTCCAGCTACGGCCCCACAGGTCCGCGCGCTTCCAGCGCAGTTCGCGCCCCCCCGCGCACCGCACGCTCCCCGCGCCGAACCAGCCCGGCTGGAAGGTGATGCGCGCCTCCCCCGCGTCCTCGGCGGACAGCAACACGCAGCCGCGGAACAATCCCGCGTGGCGCAATAGGCTGCGCCCGGTGGAGGTCGTGGCGATCGCGGCGGAGTTGAAGATCGCGCGCGATTCGATCGTGGCGAGAAGCTCTTCGCCAGCGCGCAGTTCATAGAACCGCCGGAACAGCTTCGGCTGGCTCCAGACCCAGTCCGTCCCGAAACACTCGCTGAACGGCTTCACCGCGCGCCCCCCCCCGAATGAGAACGCCCGCGAGACCGTGATCGCCCACCGTGGTGGGCCCGGCGTCGCGGGCGGACTCGTCGCTGCCTGGACCCTAGTACGCCATCGACCAATTGAGTTTGATGGTCCAGAGCGTCTCGCTGCTCTTCTCGGCGCCGAAGACCGGGTTCACGACGCCGTCGCGCCCTGCCAGCGTGTGCACGCGAGCATCGATGCCAAGCAGGTGCCGGTCATCGAGCGGTGTGTTGGCGCCCAACGCGAAGGAGTAGCCGACCCCTGGCGCACCGGTGTAGTCGTTCAGCGTGCGATAGTACTTGTGGAAATAGTAACCCGCTCCGAGCCCAAGATACGGACGCAGCGCAGTTTTCGTGCGGTAGTGTCGCGTCAGCTCGAGCGCCATCGGCACCGCGATCTCGTAGGAGTTCGCCAGGTGCCCCAGCACATCGTGGTTGATCGAACCACCCAGCGCCCACTTGCGGTTGAGCATGCGCTGATACGCGATCCCATATCCACCCAGCCCATCGCCCGCGGTCTTGCCCACGCCCTTGGCGTAGCCGGCGCGGAACGAGATCCAATTGGTGCGCTTGGCCCAGACCCCATCTTCCTTCTTCTGTTCCTCGATGGACTTCTCGGCGGGCTTGGGCTTCTTGACCGAGGGGGTCTTGACCTTCTTGACCTTGGCCGCGGGCTTGGGAGCCTCGACCGTGGGTGCGGCTGCCGTCTTCGGTGCGTCCTCGGCCAACGAAGGCGTCACCAGCAGCATCGCCACGGCCATGGTCGCGGCGAACGCCACGGAGAGACGCCGCAGACAAGCGGATCGCTTCAACACCAGAGTGCTCCTTTCAACGCGTGCACAGCCCGGTCGGACCTCCCCGGGACCACCGGGGTGCATGTCGCGCAGCCGGATGGGAAGTCCCACGGCGCGCGGACAGGGGCGGAAAACTAACAGACCCCCCCTCGCCCCTGCAATCGCCCGATCGTGGCCGCGGCGGGAACGCGAACCGAACTTCCGCGCTTCTCGGATGCTGGATCCTTGAAAATCATCTAGATTGCTGGGCATGCGCCGTGCTGGTCCGCAAGCCCGCTTCCTGTTGCCGCTCGCCCTGCTCGTCAGTTTTTCTGGATTGGGCTGCGGGAAGACCAAGGAGCCCGAAGCAACCCTGACTTTCGAGCAATTGCCCGACACCGCTGGATTGTCACAGGGCCGGCCGATCCTCACCGAACTGGAGACTTTCCGCATGGACGGTGGGGCGCTGCGGGTCCGAGGGAGCGCCGACCTGCCGGAAGGCACGCGATTGCAGATCGCGATCAAACTCCCCCATGAACGCAGCACCGTCGCGATGGCGCAGGTGGAGGTGCACGACCGGCGGTTCGAATCGCCACCACTCGTGGGCGAATACGGCCCGCTCCCCAAGGCGCGCTATCGCTTCGAAGTCACGGCCCGCTTCACCCCCGACTCGCAATCGGCCACGGTGTTGCGCGCCACCGGCGACGGCAAGACGCTGCGCGGCCCCGGAATCACGCGGGACCGCAATGGAAACGCCATGTTCTTCCTGACCCAGGAGATCCCGCGATGAGCCGCGCGCGCGCCCCGAGACCCCCCGCACTGCGCTATCGACCGGCCCGACGGACCGATGTCGATACGCTTGCCGATCTGGCCCTGCGCGCGTATCGCGTCAGCAGCCTCGAAGCGCGGCGCGAGTTCTATACCGATCACCCCCGCTTCACGCTCAAGGATGTCCGGGTCGGAGAACTGGAGGGCGAGATCGTCGCCTCGCTCGTGTTCTACCCGCTCACCGCGCTCGTGCGCGCCGCGCGCGTGCCGCTGACCGGCATCGGCTCGGTCGCCGTCTCGCCCGAGCATCGTCGGCGCGGCGTGGGAGAAGCCCTGATCCGCTCCGCGTTGCGGGAGTTGCGCCAGCGCGGCGACGCGTTCTCGATCCTGTATCCCTTCCGCACCGAGTTCTACCGGCGCTTCGGCTATGGCCTGATCGAGCGCCCGCGCATGATGTCGATGGAGCCGGCGCTGCTGCCCGCCTCGGACGAAGCCAAGCGCGTGCGCCGACTGCGGCTACCGGACCGGCCGCATGTGCAGGCGCTGTACGACCAACACACGCTCGAGCGCGGACACTTCGCGCTCACGCGCCGACCCGAATGGTGGGAGCAGCGGTTGTGGAGTTACGACGGCGACTGGGTGGTGTACGAACGCCATCGGGGCCGGATCGAAGGTTATCTCCAGTATCAGGTCGACAATGCCGAGGGTCCGTGGAAGCTTGCGATCACCGTCAACGAGTGCGTCGCGACGACACCCGCGGCGCAGCGTGGGCTGTGGGGCTACCTGCATACGCTGCGTGATCAGGCCAGCGAGATCGTGCTGGCCACGCCGGACGATGGCACCTGGGATGCCGTGCTGACCGACGCGCAGAACCTGCGCGGCGAACTCAAGCTTGGAGTGCTGCGCACCGCAGGGCACGCCGGGCATGGCGCCATGCTGCGCCTGCTCGACGCCAAGGCGGCGCTCGAGACCATGCCGATTGATACCCATGCGCGCGGCGAACTCACGATCGAACTGCGTGACGAGGTGCTGCCCCAGAACGCGCGCGGGTGGCGCGTGACGGCGCGCGACGGGCATCTGCATGTGCGTGTCGAAAGCGCGCGCATGCAGGGCACGCGCAACCAACTGCCCCGCCTGGTGACGCCGCCCGATGTGCTCGCCAGCATCCTGGCGGGCTCGCTCTCGCCATTGCGCGCGGCCGAGATGGGCCTTGTCGAGGACTTGCGCGGCGGCGCGGAGTTGATCGAACGCTGGTTCACCACCCGTCCGGCATTCCTGTACGCCTTCAACGCATTCTGATCCGAGGATCCCCGTGAGCGATTCCCACTGGACGGTCGTCGCGCCCCTGCGCCCCCGGTTCCGCGATACCGACGCCATGGGTCACATCAATAACGCGGTCTATGTCACCTATCTGGAGGTAGCCCGTCAGGAATACTGGCGCGCGTTCAATGGCGGCGCGGCGAACTACCGCGTGGTGCCATTCATCCTGGCTCGCGTCGAAGTCGATTTTCGCAGCGAGGCGCTCATGCACGAAATACTCGAGTTGTGCATCCGCTGCTCGCATGTCGGCGGCAAGTCCTTCGGCTTCGACTACGAGATCCGCGAGCTCACAACGGCCCGACTCGTGGTCGCCGCGCGCTCCGTGCAGGTCTTCTACGACTACGCCAACAAGCAGAGCATCCCGGCGCCTGCGGAAATGCGCGCCCGGCTTGAGACATTCGAAGGTCGTTCCCTCACCCGGGAGGTATTGCCATGAGTGACTCCAGCCACAAGCCGGCCGCCATTTCGCGGCGGCGCTTCATCGCCAGCGTCGCCGCGGGCTCCGCGGCCCTGCTTGCACAGCCGCTGGCCGCGACCGCGGCGACGGCACGGCGAGCGAGCCGCAAGGCCGCGTCCCCGCCCTCGGAGTTCGACAAGCAACGCGCCAGCACGCTCGCCACGCTCAAGGCCATCCGCTCGCACGCGCTGCCGCCGGGTGGGGACCTGGCCGCCGTGTTCCATCCCCTGCGCGCACGCGAGCGGGGCAAGTGATGCTCGAGGCTGCCACATTCCATCTGCCGGTCTCGGAGTTGGCCGACCGCATCCGCACGCGGAAGCTCTCGCCGGTCGAGCTGACCGAGGGTTACCTCGAGCGCATCGCGCGCTTCAACGCACGCTTCAATGCCTACGAGACCGTGACCGCGGACCTGGCCCGGGCTCAGGCCCGCGCAGCGGAGACCGAGATCGCGGCGGGGCGTTACCGCGGCCCGCTGCACGGGATCCCGTATGGGGCCAAGGACCTGCTCGACACGGCGGGCATCGCCACGGCATGGGGCACGAAGTTCCTGAAGGGGCGCGTGCCTGACACGGACGCCACCGTCATTGCGCGGCTGCGCGAGGCAGGCGCCGTGTTGCTCGGCAAGACTGCCATGGTGGAGTTCGCGGGTTGCCTGGGCTATCGCTACCCGGCATCTTCGGCAATGGGGCCGGGGCGCAATCCGTGGGACCCCTCGCGTTGGACAGGCGGATCCTCCTCGGGTTCCGGTGCGGCCATGGCGGCCGGGCTCGCGGCGTTCGCGATCGGCACCGAGACCTGGGGCAGCATCCTGTGCCCCGCGGCGTTCTGTGGTGTGACGGGCTTGCGCCCCACCTATGGCGTGGTCTCACGCGCTGGCGGCATGGTCGGCGCTTATACTTTTGACAAGGTGGGCCCGCTGGTGCGCACGGCAGGGGACGCGCGACTGGTGCTGCAGGCCATCGTCGGCCCGGACCCACGCGACCCTTCGTGCACGAGCGAGCCGCTCGAGTTGCGCCCGCACGCGGGCAAACCATTGAACCAGTTGAAGGCCGCGATCATCCCGCTGGAGTGGGGCGTCGGCACCGAGCCGGAGTGCAGGACCGCATTCGAAGCCGCGCTCAGCGAGTTGCGCAGCGCCGGTCTGGCCATGGAGGTCGCCACGCTCCCCGAGTATCCCGCGAGCGAAGTCTCGGGCCTGTTGATCACGGTGGAGGCGCTTGCCTCGTTCGAGCCATTCCTCAAGGATGGCCGCGCGAAGTTACTGCACGACGACATGGCGTGGCGGCAGGCGGAGGTCGCCTCGGTCATCACCGGCGCCGATGTGATGAAGGCGTGGCGCATGCGCGCCGAGTTGCAGCACAAGACAGCCGAGTTCTTCGGGCGCTACGATGTCATCCTCTCGCCGAACTTCCAGTCGGTCGCACCACCGGTCGATCGCAATCTGTACGAGACCCTGCCCTACAGCGATCCTGTCGGCGCCATCGGCAATGGCTGCGGGCTTCCGGCGATCGCGTTGCCATGCGGCTCGGGTGCGCACGGACTGCCGGTGGGATTCCAGATCATGGGTGCGCCATTCGAGGAAGCCACGCTGTTGGATCTTGCCGAGTTGTACCAAGGGCGCACCAGCCACCATCGCGCGACGCCCAAACTATCCTGAGCGCACCTCGGCGACCGCGGACCGCCTACCGCGCCACATTCTCGCGCGGCAGGCCCCAGAGTCGCTGCAGAACCCAATCGAGGATCGCGATCTCCTGATCGCGGCGGAAATACCACAGTGGGAACCCACTGAACACCACCGGCGCTCCCTCGCCCCCCCGGTACACGGTCATCACGACGCGCTCCGATCCCAATGATCCGCCCACGGTGTAGTAAAGCGTGTCGAGCGGGCTCGAGACAACGCCGTCGGGCGCTCCAGGAAGCGGCTCGCTGATCACATTGCCCCGGGTGAGCGCCTCGGCGGTGTAGGTCGTGCGGAAGTAGTCGGATTGATTCGTGCGATTGGGCGCATACACGCTGATCGGATCCGTCGCCGGGGATTTCTCGAACAGGTATTCCGGCAGCTCGTCATAGGCCGGCGCGCCCGGCCACCGGCCGAACCCACTGGTCGCCTTCTGCGCCTGCGATGTGCTGCCGACCGAGATCTCGGACCGCCACCGACCCAGGTCGTACATGAAGCGGCCCGGCACCAGTTCCCCGTCCGCGTTCGAGAACACAGAACCGTTCGTGGTGAGCTTCTCCCAATCGCGCTGCAGGCAGGTTGCCGCGCCCCCACCCATCAACCACAGCTTGCCGCCCTGGGCCACCCAGGTGGCGAGCGTATTGCTGTTGCCGGGCTGCGCCATGAAGCGGAGCGAAGCCATAGGGTCGCGCGCCAGATACGGCGCATTGCTGTTCGCAGCCCCCTTCTGATCCGCGTACCAGACAATGTGGCGATAGTGCCCGAGTTGGCTCAGGCGCAGCACGCCATCCGGCACATACCGGGTTCCGATCGTGTCATACGCATAGCCCTTGAAGATGCCAGGAGGGCTCACGATTCCGGCGGGATAGGTGCGCCACGGCACACCGCCTCGGGCGAACATGAAGGTATCGAGCTCCGCCGCGGTCGGCCAGCTCCCCTTGGGGCGGTCGATCGTGCCATTCGTCAGCTTCACATCCGGACTGAAGCGCGTGTCGTCCACGAACAACAACGCCTTATCGAAGGTGGCGCGAACGAGCGTGAATTGGATGACCGAAAGACTCACCTGATCGATGTTGTCGCGCGCCTCGATATAGAAGAAGTGCGTCTCGGTATTGACTCCCGCTGGCAGAACGAACGCGGGCAGGCGAACGCCGGTCGCCAGCGGCGACCACTGACTCCAATGCTTGAGGTCGCTCGACTCGATCGTGCGCAGCGTCTCGTCCCCGATATCGCCATCCAGCATCCAGCGATAGCCCGAAACGAATCCGCCCGACGATGCCGCCGCGAACCAGTTGAAGCGAACGGGCTGGTCGGCGGGAACCTCAGCCTTGATGTATCCGAGCGGGTCGAGCGAGACTCCACCGGTGGCGTACTGGTAGTAGAAGGATTCGTTGTACACCGTGAAGCGCGGCCCGAGCAGCCCGAGATAACTCACGCCGAAGAACAGCATGTTCACATCGAGGTTGAAGACCGGCGAATAGGCCCCCGCCTCATCGAACGCCACGATCACGGCCACATAGCGCTTATCCGGCAGCAGGTCACGGACATCGATCCCGCTGACATCCGCGCCCAGGGAATCCCACCCATCGAAATGGGGTGCGTAATACTTACGCAGGGAATCCGGCTTGAGCAGCAGGGTGAAGAAATCAAAGTCGCGATTGTCCTCGGCGAACACTTTGAACTTGTAGTACACCGGCTTGGTCGTACTGCGCCCGTCGGGGTCTGTGCCCGTCCAGTTGAGCCGGACTCCCGGCCCGAAGGTGGGACTCAGCAGGTGGTTCGGGACGGGGTTCACGAACTTCACCGTTGGCGTGACGGTGAAGGAGGTGAAGGAGCGCGACTCCGGCGCGGACTGCCCGCCGCGGTCGTCGACGGACTTGACCACGAAAGTGTGGAACCCCTTCGCGGTCGGCGATGCGAGCGAATCGGCGTTCTCGGAACGGAACAGGAAGACTTGTCGATTCTCCGTTGTACTCACCCACGGCGTATCCACCTCGGCTTCGGAGGGCGGATCCACGCAATACAGGAAGTGGTCGATGCGACCGTCCTGATCGAACCCTGCCCAACGGATCTCATAGGCGTAGAAGAACGCCTGGCGCGGATCGGCCGGCGCCTGCGTGATCTGCACGGTCGGCCGCTGGTTGGCCAACGGCGCGAGCACGGCGTTCTTGCCGCAGCCGAGCACGGCAAGCAGCCCCGCTGCCAAGAGCAGCCCGCCCGCTCGAAGCGCCCGCCGATGCCTCAACGCAACATCTCTTTCAGCCGCACGCTCAGCACCCGGGGCGCGCCATCTCGCTCGACCGTGAGCGTGAGCGTGCGACCATCGGGGCCATCCTCGAGACGGCGCTCGAGCATGCGCACATCCCACTCCAGCATGGGTCTGCCATCGAGCGCCAGGACGCGCTCCCCCTCGCGCAATCCCGCCTTGGCCGCGGCGGAACCCGGCAGCACCGACAGCGCCGTCACATGGTCCCCGTACCAGCCCAGCATGAGCCCGGTCCGCGTGAGCACATCGCGTTCGCGGTAGCGTCTGCCGGGCTCCAGGAAGATCTGGCGCCGCTCGTAGTCGAAGGTCACGCGGAAGCGCTCGAGCAGGCGGTTGCCGATGTTGCCCGCGAACTCCTCGCTGGCGAATGCTCCCTCGGTGGCGCTGGAGAGCAGCACGATCGGATCGTCCCAGCCGTAAGGCCCCACCTCCATGCGCCGCAAGCGACCCAGCGTGCTCTGGAAGCTGCCACCGAAGCCCGCCCCCGAGATGGGCAGGGAGTGACGCAATCGCGAGGCGAGATGATGCTGTCGGACGAACGGCGTGTGCAGATCCACGGTGCTGCTGCTGCCCACATCCAGACGGAACACGCCTTCATAGCGGCCGTCGAGCCGTCCTCGCAGCCCCGGCACCGTGCCATTCATGATCATGGGCAGGGGAGCCTCGCGCCCGGCGTAGCTCCAGCCCTTGGGCTCATGCAGCGTCAGCGTGGCGGCGTCGTAGTCGATTGTGCAGATGAAACGGCTGATCACATCGTAGCCGATCACGCCTGCCAGATTCCGCCAGAAGTACGCCGAGAACGCCGGCGCCACATTCATCACCGCCACCTTCAGTCCGGCCAACTCCACCCCATCGCCATCCGCGCCGCGGATCGCGAGCGTGCCGAGGGTGGCGAAAGTGGCGCTCCCCGAGGCTCCGGCGCCGGCGGCCTGCATGCGCCCAGCGGTCGCAATGCCATGGCGCGCCGCAAAACCACTGTCGAGCACGGTTACGCTGGCGCCGGTATCGAACAGGAAATCTTCGGCGGGTCCGCCGTCGAGCGAGACCTTGAGCCACACATGGCGCGCGCGATACTCCACGGGCAGCACCGCAACTCCGGCGCGCTGTAACCATCGCACCGCGTCGCCGCCGCCTTCGACAGGGGCTCGGAACGGCAGGCCTGCGACCGACGGGTTCACCGCGATCGAATCCGTGCTGGCGGCGAGCCGGTTCATGGGCATCTCGGCCACATGGGTCACGCTGACGAACGCGCGCGCGCGCCCCTGGACGGTGCGCCAGTCGGACAGATCCGTGATCACGCTCTGCGCATCGCGCGGCGACACGACCCGCGCCAGCAGGCCCGTCCGATCATCGAACCACAAACGGCGCGGCTTCAAGCCTTCGAACGGCGCGCTCACACGCAGTACCGTGTAGGTCCCGAGCGAGTCGCGTTCCCTGCCGTCGATCTCCACGCTCCCGCCGCCCTGATCCGGCTCGGCCCAGCGCTCCAACTCGAACCAGGTGCTCACGCGCGACTCGAGCAGATCGTTGTCGCTCAGCCGCACGACTTTGCTCGTGGTGGGGTCGGTGTGCCAGGCAGTTGCGCCGTCCGAACCCTCGGCCAGCGAGAAGGGGCCGAGCGTGGTGCGGCTGTAGTGGCGGTCGGGGCGTTCGCTCCAGGATTCGAATCGCCCATCGAAACCAAACCCGTTCACGCGCGCGCGGGTGTAGAGCGAACGCTCCGAGGCGAACGCGGCGGCGCCCCCGGTCGCAACCAGATAGCGCTGCACCACCGCAGCGGCAGGGGGCGAGACCGCCGCCCGGGCTTGGGGGATGAGCGCGCAGGCCCCGGCAAGGAACAGCGCTGTCGCCGCAACGGCACGACGAACAGACGGATGGGTCAACACAGCCTCCTTGAAGAGAATACCCGGGTGGTGGGAGATTCTAGCTGACTCCAGCGGCGCCCGTCTCGCCCCGATTGCCTCGGGCGGGCCTGCGTGCTACTCCTCGTGCGGTATTTCATGCCTCCCCCAGCCCTCCTTTAGGAAAGGAAGCCCATGTTCCGTAAGAATCTCGCGCTCGTCGCCAATTTCGGTCCGCCCGCCCCGGCGGGCCGC
>JANLOU010000408.1:0-3320 GCA_031366735.1 Candidatus Eiseniibacteriota bacterium | reverse complement strand
GTGAGCCGACCGAACAGGCGGATATTCTGGAATGTGCGCGTGATGCCACAGCCCGAGATGCGATTGGCCTTCATGCCGCTGATCTTCCGGCCGTTGAACACCACCTGCCCCAGCGTGGGTGTGTAAACGCCAGTGATCATGTTGAACGCGGTGGTCTTGCCGGCGCCATTGGGGCCGATCAATCCGAACAACGCCCCCTTGGGCAGCTCGAGCACCAGATCGCTCACCGCTTTCAATCCGCCGAACTGCATGGTGCAGTGATCCACATGGAGGATCGTGCTCATGCCGGGCCCCGCGCCCCGTGCGCCTTGCGTTTGCCCCAGGGGAACGATAACTCGCGCGTGCCCATCAGTCCCTGCGGCCGGGTGATCATGAGCACGATCAACATGAGCGCGTAGATCACCATGCGGTAATCCTTGAGTCCCCGAAGCGCCTCGGGCATGAGCGTCAGGACGATGGCCGCGAGCACCGAGCCCGAGATCGATCCCATGCCGCCCAACACCACCATGGCGATCACCTCGATACTGCGCAGGAAAGTGAACGAACTGGGATTCAGGTAGGCGTCGTTGTGCGCCGACAGTCCGCCGGCGACGCCTGCGAAGAACGCACCCATGACGAACGCGAGCACTTTGTAGCGGGTGGTGTCCACGCCCAGCGCTTCGGCGGCGATCTCGTCATCGCGGATGGCGAACAGCGCGCGGCCGTGGGTGCTGTGCGCGAGGTTCCGCGACACCATGACCACGATCACCGCCCACAGGAACACCCAGAAGAAGTTGGACCACTGCGGAATGCCCGGCAGTCCGCGCGCGCCTCCCACGGCGTCCACATTGAGGATCACGACGCGGATGATCTCGCCAAAGCCCAGTGTGACGATGGCGAGGTAGTCGCCGCGCAGGCGCAGCGAGGGCAGTCCCACCAGATAGCCTGCGATCGCCGAGACGATGCCGCCCAGCACGAGCGCCCCCAGGAACATCGTGCCCTGCGCCACCATCAGTGGCAGCCCCGCCGCGGCGAGCGCGGTGGCCGCGCCCTGGCCCAGCTTGAGCGACACCATGGCTGCGGTGTACCCGCCCAACGCCATGAAGCCCGCGTGTCCGATCGAGAACTGCCCGGTGAATCCGTTCACCAGATTGAGCGACACGGCCAGCACGATGTTGATGCCGATCAGCAGGACGATGCGCAGCAGGTAGGGATTGAGGAAGTGCGGCAACACGGCGGCGAGCGCGGCCAGCAACACGATCGTGGCCAGCGGACCCAGGAGTGGCTTCATCTCAGACCTTCTCGGTCACGGCCTTGCCGAAGATGCCGGCCGGGCGCACCAGGAGGATCACGATGAGCAACACGAACGCGATGGCGTCGCGATAGGTCGGCGAGATATAGCCCGTCACGAGCACTTCGGCCACGCCCATCACCAGCCCCCCGACCACCGCGCCGGGGATGTTCCCGATACCGCCGAGCACCGCCGCCACGAACGCCTAGAGTCCCGGCATGATGCCCATGTAGGGCTCGATCTTGGGACTCTGCAACGCCACGAGCACCCCGGCGGCAGCGGCCAGCGAGGATCCGATCATGAAGGTGAAGGTGACGATGCGGTCGACCGAGATGCCCATGAGCGCCGCCGCCATGTGGTTGTGCGAAACCGCCTGCATCGCCTTGCCCACACGCGTGTGCAGCACCAGCATGCGTAATCCGAACATGAGCACGACCGAGACGATCAGCACGATCATCTGCTGATTCGAGAGCGTCACGCCCATGCCGAGCGCGATGTTCTTCTCGGGGATGATCTGCGGAAAGAACTGCGGGCTCGCGCCGAACACCAGCACGCCGCCGTTCTCGATCAGCAGAGAGACGCCGATCGCGGTGATGAGCGCCGACAACCGCGGGCTCTTGCGCACCGGCTTATACGCCAGGCGCTCGATCAACATCCCGATCAAGGCGCAGATCAGCATGCTGGTGAGCAGCACGAGCACGGCCTTCATGGGGCTGGGATCGCCGGCAGCGTTGAACCACCGCGCGGCGAACAAGCCCATGAACGCGCCCAGCATGTAGATGTCGCCGTGCGCGAAGTTGATCAGCCGGAGGATGCCGTACACCATGGTGTAGCCCAGCGCGATCAGGGCGTACACGCTTCCCCAGGTGATGCCGTTGACGAGCTGCTGCAGGAACTCGGACACGCGGTCAGGGAGCGATCTGGGTATTGAAGACCTTCTTGCCACCCTTGATCTCGAGCACCACGGCCGGCTTGGTCGCGTTGCGCTTGGCGTCCAGGGTGATCGCGCCCGTCACGCCGGGGTAGCCGTTCGTGGCGGCGATGAGCGTGCGCAGCTTCGCCGTTGCCGCCTTGCGCTCGGCGCTGTTGGCCTTGGTGGACGACAGGCCCGCGAACGCGGTCGGGTCCTCGGTGTGCAGCTTCTCGATGCTGGCGAAAATCACATTCGCCGCGTCGTACGCCAGCCCCGCGATGGCATCGGGGTCCTTCTTGAACTTGGTGCGGAACTTGGCGAGAAAACCCTGCAGTGCCGGATCCGGGTTATCGACCGCGAAGTGGTTCGAGTAGTACGCCCCGTTCAGCGCATCGCCGCCGATCTCGATCAACTGCTCACTCTCCCAGCCATCGCCGCCCAGCAGCGGCACCGTGATGCCCAACTGGCGCGCCTTGCGCGCGATCAGGCCCACCTCGGTGTAATAGCCCGGGATGAAGATCGCCTCGGGGTTCTTTCCCTTGATGCTGGTGAGCTGGGCCGAGAAATCCTGATCGCCGGCCGTGTAGGCCTGCTCCGCCACGATGGTGCCCCCCGCGGCGGTGAACGCTTCCTTGAAGTACTGCGACAGTCCCACCGAGTAATCGCTCTTCACATCCTGGAGGATCGCGACCCGCTTGAGACCCAGATTGGTCGACGCGAACTTGGCCATGACCGTGCCCTGGAAGGGATCGATGAAGCACATGCGGAAGATGTAGTCGCCCGTCTCGGTCACCTTGGGATTGGTCGAGGACGGCGACACCATGGGGACGCCGTTCGACTGGCAGATGGGCGCGGCCGCCAAGCTGCGCGAGCTGGCCACCTCGCCGATGACGGCGATGACCTGATCCTGATTGATCAACTTCTGCACGACCGTTGCGGCTTCCTCGGCCTTACCTTGATCGTCCTCGACCACCACACGCACCGGCAGGCCGCCGATCTTACCGCCCTTGTTGGCCGCGAGTTCGTCGAGCGCGAGTTCCACGCCCATCTTGGTGGACTGCCCGAAGGTGGCGTCATTGCCCGTGAGCGAACCGTACTCACCGATGACGAGCTCGGCCTTGCCGGACGAGGCCCCGC
>JANLOU010000406.1:0-1644 GCA_031366735.1 Candidatus Eiseniibacteriota bacterium | reverse complement strand
GCGGCGTACGACCAGGGCGCCGATCACCTCGCCCTGATGCAGCAGCGGCACGGCCAGGATCGCGCGGACACCGGCGCGGAGCAGGATTTCGATCAACGGTGAGCGCACGCGCTCGATTGCGTCGAGGTCCTCGATCTGCACGGCCTCGCGCCGCTCCGCGCACTCGCCGACGACGGCATCGCCGAGCCGCATGGGCTCCGCCCGGACGCGGGCCGTGTGCTCGTCGCTCAAGTTGTAGCCGGCTTCGAGGCGGAACTGCCGGCTCGCGGCGTCGTAGACGTAGATCGTGCCGCCGCCGGCGAAGGTCATGCGGCAGGCGTTCTCCAGCACCGTTTGCAGCACCTTCGGCATGTCGAGAGTCGACGACACGGTGCGGCCCACCTCGCCGAGCGAGCGCAGTTCCTCGACGGAGCGGGCGAGTTCGGTCGAGCGGGCCTGCACCTGCTCGAAGAGACTGACGTTGTTGATGGCGATGACTGATTGCTTTGCAAAAGTGTTGACGAGTTCGATCTGGCGCTCAGTGAATGGTCGCATCGTCTTGCGGATGAGGGAGATGACCCCGACGACGGCGCCGTCTTTGACGAGCGGCACGGCCAGGTGGGTGCGCGAGCCGCCCACGCGCTGGTTCTCGGCAAGCGCGTACTCCGGGTCTGCCAGCGCGTCGTGAATGTGGACGGTGGCGATCTCGAGCGCTGCGCGTCCGACCGCCGAGCCGCGACTCCTCGGCAGCGGGTTCGCCCTGACGTAGGCCAGAAATTCGCCCTCGACCTTGTCGTTGGCAACAATGTGGAAGAGATCACCTTGCTGCATGAAGAAACCCGTGTAGTCGGCGTCGCACAGGGCGCCGGCCGTCGCCGATATTGCATCGAGCACCGGCTGCAACGTGTCGGGCGAGCGCGAGATGACTGACAGGACCTCGCTCGTCGCCGTCTGGTATTCGAGCGCCTGAGCAAGCTCTGCTGACCGCGCCTGTACTTCCTCGAAGAGGCCGACGTTGTTGATGGCGATCACGGCCTGGTCGGCGAAGGTGGCAACAAGATCTATCTGCTTGTCGGTGAAGGGCTGGACTTCGGTGCGCACAAGCATGATCACACCGACGACAGAGCCGTCACGGAGCAGCGGCACCCCAAGCATCGTGCGCCTGTCATCGACCTCGCCGCGCAGATAGCTCAATCCCGGTTCCGCCCGGGCATCGATGATGTGAACGGGCTGCTTATCCAGCGCCACTCGCCCGGTAATAGAGCTGCGATCCGCTGGCGCCAGTTCCGACAGGAAACGCTGCTTGAACGCGGACGGTATGGCATTGCCGGCGAAGGCCACCGGACGGAATCCGTCGCCATCGCGATGCAGGATGGAGCCGCGCTCGGCCCGGCATAACCGCAGCGCCGTATCGATGATGCTGTCGAGCACCGGTTGCAGCTTGCTGGGGGACCGCGAGATGACGGATAGAACCTCCGAAGTCGCCGTCTGGTATTCGAGCGACTCCGTCAGTTCCCGCTGTCGTGTCTGCAGCTCATCGAGCAACCGCGCGTTCTCGATGGCGATGACGGCTTGGTCGGCGAAGGTTTCGACGAGGGCGATTTGAGAATCACTGAACGGCCTCTGTTGCGTCCTCCAGAGCGCAAGCGTGCCAATGAGTTCTCC
>JANLOU010000353.1:0-4547 GCA_031366735.1 Candidatus Eiseniibacteriota bacterium | reverse complement strand
CCCAAGCCGCGCTGACGCCTCCATCAAGAGTGCCCCGCGCCGAGCCGTTGTGAACTGAGCAAACTGAAGCGGTGGAGTCATTGCTCGCCCCGCCGTTTTGCCCCCGTCAGCCTGGGCGAGCTCGGCGATTGCCTCAAAGGAGCTTCAGCTACGTAGAGAATCGATGGCCTCATCCATGCTGGCGCATAGGTGAGGTCGCGCAGCAGGCCAAGTCTCGCGTCCGATGACAGAGTGCCCCGCAGATGTGCGACCCGGTCTGGCTGGGCGTGGATTGGCCCAAGTTCATCAAGTGCGGAAATCAAGAGATAGCTATCCGCGCTCGCATTCCGCAGCGCCCGGCCCGCCCGATGTCGGAGCTCGAGCACCTGCTTGCCGAGTTTGATCCGACGAGAAGCCCCGTCGGTATCGTAGACCGCGCGAGCGGGCACCTGCTCGGTCAATCGCAATTGATTGGCAGCAACGGCGCCGGCAGGCCGGATGATGACCCCATCTCGGCGGACGAGGGCCTCCAACACAGCGTTGGCGGAGGGCGCAAGCTTGCCAATCAACGGGTCGTGCGCCGGCACGTTATAGAACCCACGCGCCGCGCGATCGATCTCGCCCGCCTTCACCATGCGCGTGAGTGTCATCCCAATCGCATACGGCGATCCGAACGCCGCCAGATCGGACGGCGTGAAAACCCAACCGGGCTTGGCCTGGGCAACGAACTCTCGAATAAGGGTCGAGGTCTTCATGCACGGATTGTCGGCGCATTGTGTTAATAATACAAGTGCGTTTTTTAACTAACCACCAACGCTTCCATCCCCGCGACGATCTCCTCTTGCGCCGCCCGCCCACCGCCGATATAGTTAACACCGTTACGCAGCACAACGCCGTTGCCACGCCGCGACAACTGACCGCCCCACCCCGAGATCCCGTCCATGCCCGACTTCACCAAGAAGAAGGTCCATCTCCCCAAGCCCACGCTCACCGAACAGGTGCGCCAGGCCAGCGTGGACCGGCGTGAGCAAGAAAAGGGCGCGTTGCGCGCCACGATCTTCCGCGCGGCGGCGGACCTGTTGGTGGATCACGGCTACGCGGCGTTCTCGCTGCGCAAGCTCGCGGCGCGCATCGGGTACTCGGCGACCACGATCTATCGCCACTTCCGCGACAAGGACGAGTTGATCCTGGCGGTCGTCGACGAGAGCTTCGCCAAGTTCGGCCAACAGTTGCACGCGGCGGTGTATGGCACGAGCGATCCGTTCGAACAACTCGAGGCGCTGGGCCGCGCGTATGTGAAGTTCGGCTTCGACCATCCCATCCACTACCGCGTGATGTTCATGGAACGCTGCGATGTGTGGGAGAAGCTCAGCGACTCCGAGATGCACGACAAGCTGGGCTCGTACGAGTTGCTGGTGGCCACGGTGCAGCGCTGCATCGACTCGGGCCGCATGCCGGCGGCCGAGGCCGAGGGTCTGGCGTGCACGCTGTGGGCGCACATGCACGGCATCGTGTCGTTGGGACTGACCATGCCATTCCTGGAGCCCGCGGATGTGCAACGCATGACCGATCACTCCTCGGCCATGATGCGACAAGGGTTGCTCAAGCCCTGAAACTCAGCGGTTTTTTTTGCGTTGCCAGTTAACACCGTTACGCCACACACCGTTGTTCCGCCACTCACTTTCGGAGACCCCGATGCATTCGCGATTCCGCTCCTCGCTCGCCACCTTGCTCAGCTTGGCACTCACCCTGCAGTTCGCTCCGGCTGCATCCGCACAGACGCCCGCTCGCACCGGCAGCATCGTGGGCGTGGTCACCGACCGTGACACGCGCCAGCCGATCGGGCAGGCCACGGTCAGCGTGGTCGGCGCGAACCTGGGCGCCACCTCCGACAACGCGGGCCGGTTCGTGATCAAGGGCGTGCCCGAGGGCTCGCACCGTCTGCGCGCGTGGCGCCTCGATTACCCCGCGGTGCTGCTGTCGGACATCGTGGTCTCGCCGGGCCGCGAGACCGAGGCGCGCGTGCAGTTGGTGACCGAGGCGGTGCCGCAAGCAGAAGTCGAAGTGAAGGCCGACGCATTCGCCAAGCCCAAGGATCAGGCGAACAGCAGTTACCAGATGAGCTACGAGGAGATCCGCCGCAGTCCGGGCGCGATCGGCGATGTGTTCCGCCTGGTGCAGAGCCTGCCCGGCGTGGTCACCACGAACGATCAGCGCAACGACATCGTGGCCCGCGGCGGCAGCCCGAGCGAGAACCTGATCCTGGTGGATGGCTTCGAGGTGCCGACGGTGAACCACTTCGGCGCGCAGGGCACCACGGGCGGACCGATCAGCATGCTCAACAATGAACTGGTGCGCGACGCCAGTTTCCTGGCGGGCGGGTTCTCGGCGCAGCACGGGGAGCGGTTGTCGAGTGTCATGGACATCCGCCTGCGCGAGGGCAATCGCGACCAGTTCCAGAGCGAGACCGATATCACTGCCGCAGGCGCAGGCCAGGTGCTCGAGGGGCCGCTCGGCAAGAAGGGCGCGTGGCTCTTGACCGCGCGCACCAGTTACTACGACTTGATCGCGGAATCGTTCGGCCTTGCGGCAGTGCCCTACGCCACCAATGGGCAACTCAAGCTCACCTACGACCTGACGCCGCGCGACCAGATCGCGGTCATGGACCTCTCGGGCCGCGATGCGATCAAGCTGAAACCCGAGAACAGCGGCGAGAAGGATCCCTACAACTGGAACTTCGCCAACTTCGGCTGGCGCACCACCAACGGGATCAGTTGGCAGCGACTGTTCGGCACCTGGGGCTGGGGCACGCTCGCGCTCTCGGACAATCGTGCGTACTACGAAACCAATATCCGCGATGTGGCGTTGGGCAATGTGCTGGTGTTCGAGAACCGCTCCACCGAGAACGAAACGGCGCTGCGCTACGATCTCGCGGGGCGCTCGCGGCACATGGGCGATTGGAAGCTCGGGGCCTCGAGCAAGCGCATGGGGCTGGACTACGCGCTCGCACAGCCGATCGGCACGCCCAACCCGTTCAGCACCGACACCACGCGCGTCGACCCGCTCGACCTGCGTCTAAAGGAATCCTCGTGGCAACACGCGGCGTACGCGCAGTGGACACACGCGGTGCTGCCGCGGCTGGACATGACGCTGGGAGCGCGCGTCTCGCACTTCGGCCAGATCGGCGCCACCACATTCGATCCGCGCGCCTCGCTCACCGCGCATGCTGCGCCCCGGTTGGATGTGAGCGTGTCGTACGGTCGTTATCATCAGGCGCCCGCCCCGGTGTATGTGCGCGCCAATGCCAACAACGCCTCGCTCGAGCCGATCCGGGCCGACCACCTCGTGGCGGGCGTGTCGTACATCACTCGCGCCGACCTCAAGCTCACGCTGGAGGCATATGCCAAAGCGTACGCGGACTACCCCGTGGCGCGGGACTACCCGGCCTTCTCGCTGGCCAATACCGGCGATGTGTATGGCGTGTACGGCCTGCTGTTGCCCATGGTGAGCGCCGGTGAAGGTCGCGCGCGCGGCATCGAGTTCTACGCGCAGAAGAAACTCACCGACGGGCTCTACGGCCAGTTGTCCTACAGCTACTCGCGCGTGGAGCACGCGGCGCTGGACGGCGTGTACCGTCGCGGCGGGTTCGATGCGCCGCACGCGGGCACGCTGATCCTGGGCTACAAGCGGGGCGCGGCATGGGAGTTCAGCACGCGCTTCAGCTACTCCACCGGGCGGCCCACCACGCCGCCGCTCGAACCGTATTCGAGCCAGCAGAATCGTTACATTTACGACCTCGCCCAGTTGAACGGCGTGCGCGCCGCCGACTACCACCGGCTCGACTTGCGCGCGGATCGGCGGCTGAGTCTGGGCGGGCGCAATGTGACCCTGTGGTTCGAAGCGCAGAATGTGTACGACCGTGACAATGTCTTCCAGTATCTGTGGGACACCAAGACGAACGAACTGCGATCCATTCCCCAGATCCGCTTCCTGCCGATCCTGGGATTCAATATCGAGCTGTGAGTGCGCGCGAAGGCGCCAAGGAGCGGGCATGACTGAGCAGCATCCCACCGGGCAGATCCATGTGGTGTTCGGATCCGGGCAGATCGGCGCGCCGTTGGCGCGCTTGCTCGCTGCGCGCGGGCATACCGTGCGCCAGGTGCGACGCAATACGATCGGCATGCCCGCTGGCGTCATGCCAGTCCACGGCGACGCGGCCGATCTAGCATTTGCCGCGCGCGCCGCCGAGGGCGCCACCGCGATCTACCACTGCATGAATCCCGCTTACTCCACGCAACAGTGGGAGGACTTCCTGCCCCGCTGGGCCGACAGCCTCACGCAGGCTGCGGGCCGCGCCAAGGCCAAGCTCGTGGTGCTCGACAATCTCTATAACCTCGGCGTGCCAGTCGGCCCGATCAACGAGGCCTTGCCCGTTGCGCCCACCACGCGCAAGGGCGAGATCCGCGCGCGGGTGCAGGAACAGTATTTCACTGCGCACGAACGCGGCATCGCCCGCGTGGTGCTGGGGCGCGCCTCGGACTTCTACGGCCCGGGCGGCACGATGTCCC
>JANLOU010000328.1:0-3754 GCA_031366735.1 Candidatus Eiseniibacteriota bacterium | reverse complement strand
CGCGGTCGGCGCGGGACTCGCCGCACCCGCCGACGCGAAGGTGATCGATTGCAAGGGGCAGCACCTGTATCCGGGATTCGTCGCAGCGAACACCCAGTTGGGGTTGGTCGAAGTCGGTACCGCCTTGGGCAGCAACGACACGCAGGAGACCGGGAATGTGAACCCCAACCTGCGTGCCGAAGTCATGATCAATCCGGACAGTGACCTGCTCGCCGTGGCGCGAGTCAACGGCGTCACGAGCGCACAGGTGGTGCCGGGCGGCGGCGCGGTGCACGGCAGCAGCGCGCTGGTCCATCTGGGCGGCTGGACCCAGGAGGACATGGTCATCCGCGCTCCGGTCGGGTTGCATGTGGCGTGGCCCAACATGGTGCCCGCGCGTGGGTGGTTCATCACGCAGACCGATGAGGAACAGACCAAGGCGCGCGACGCGGCTGTGGATGCCATCCGCAGGGCATTCGACGACGCGCGTGCGTACTGGAAGGCGCGTGACGCCGAGAAGACTCCGGGGATTCCGCGGCACGACTCCGATGTGAAGTGGGCCGCCATGGGACGGGTATTGCGCGGCGAGATCCCGGTGTACTTCGAAGCGGCGGCCATTGGGCAGATCCGCGCGGTGCTCCGATTCGCGGACGAGCAGGGGCTGAAGCGGGTGGTCCTCGTGGGCGGAGATGACGCCTGGCGGATGGCGGACGAGCTCAAGCAGCGCGATGTCGCGGTGATCGTCGGCGGCACTCTGGCGCTGCCGCGGCGGCGGTCGGATTCCTATGACTCCGCGTTCATGTTGCCGGGGCGGCTGGCTGCGGCGGGGGTGCGCTTCTGCATCTCGGATGGCAGTGGTCCGGCCAACACCCGCAACCTGCCGCATCATGCGTCGATGGCTGCGGCGTACGGATTGGATCCGCTCGAGGCGCTCAAGGCCGTGACGCTCTACCCGGCCCAGATCCTTGGCGCCAGCGATCAAGTGGGCAGTATCGAGGTGGGGAAGATCGCCGATCTTCAGATCACGGATGGCGACCCGCTGCTGATGAGCACGCATTGCCTGAGGGTGATCATGGCCGGCCGGGAGATTCCCATGGAGAATCGCCAGACCCGGCTATTCCACAAATATGACGGCCGCCCGCGCGGGGAACTCGCTCGCAAGCGATAAGGCCACGACATCTCCGCAATCCCAGACACCTCTCGCACGGAGGCAGCATGCCAGTCGTCACGAATCATGTCCCCGGCACCTTCTGTTGGCCCGAGCTCGCCACCACGGATCATGTCGGCGCCAGGAAGTTCTACACCGAACTGTTCGGCTGGACCTATCAGGACAACCCGATGGGCCCGGATTTCGTCTACACGATCTTCCTGAACGCCGGCGAGCAAGTGGCTTCCCTGTACAAGCTCATGCCCGACATGATCCAACAGGGTGTTCCGCCGAACTGGGCGTCGTATGTGTCATGCGAGGATGTCGATGCGTCCACCGCCCGCGCGACGGCGCTGGGCGCGACGGTCGTGATGCCCCCGATGGATGTCATGGAGCATGGCCGCATGGTGGTGCTGCGCGATCCTGCCGGCGCGACGGTCTCGCTGTGGCAGGCGAAGCAGACTGTGGGCATCACGCGCTTGGGTGAGCCCGGCTCGCTGGGTTGGACGCAGTTGAATGCCACCGATCCCGATAAGGCCAAGGCGTTCTATGCCGCGCTGTTCCAGTGGACATTCCGCGACGAACCCTCCCCGATGGGGACTTACACCACATTCATGAAGAGCGATGGGCCTGCTGCCGGCATGCTGCCGATGCCATCGGGTGCCGGCGCCCCGTCGCACTGGTTGGTGTACTGGGCGGTCGCCGATGTGGCAACGGCATATGCCAAGGCCACGACGCTGGGAGCCAAGTCTTTCGTGCCTCCCACGGATTTCGGTGGTGGCATGATGGCGGTGCTGGCCGATCCGCAGGGCGCGATGTTCGCGCTCGTGGCATTCCGCCAGTCCTGAGCGCTTCACTCCCCGCTTTCCTTGCGACGCGCCTGCTCCCTTCGCCCGGAGCGGGCGCGTTCGCCTATGCTGGCACCACCGTGCCGTCGCAATCCATTCGTCCTTCGGAGGTGTTCGCGTGCGTTCCCTGCTGATCTCCGCCCTATTGCTATCCACGCTGGCGTCGCTTGCCGCCGCAGCGCCCACGCGATTCGATTTCTACGACCGCGGGCCGTATGCGCAGGCGGTGCCCCGACCGGCCCAGGTGCTGGGCTATGAGCCGGGCACCTTCCACACCACCTGGGGCAACATGGAGCGGGTGCTCGACGCAATCCAGCACGCTCGACCCGAACGCGTGCGGCGCGAGTCGATGGGGCGCACGGTTGAAGCGCGCGACCGGGTGCTGTTCATGGTCAGCTCGCCCGAGAACCTTGCTCGTCTGGACGCGATCCGTGCCGCCAATCAACGACTCGCGGATGCACGCGGGGTCGCTCCCGCCGAAGCCGAGAAACTGGCGCGCGAAACGCCGGTGACAGTGTGGCTCAACTACAGCATCCATGGCGATGAGTCGGCCTCATTCGAGGCCATGATGCAGGTCGCCTACCAGTTGGTGGCCGGCGACGATGCGCGCACGCGGGCCATGCTGAAGGATGCGGTCATCATCCTGAATCCCGCTCACAATCCCGATGGCCACGAGCGGTTCGTCACCTGGATCAACGCCAATGGGCAGGGCGACCCCGAGCACTGGGCGCTGGAGCAACAGGGTTCCCAGCCGTTCGGGATCCATGGTCGGCTCACGCACTACAAGTTCGACCCGAACCGTGACGCGCTCGCCATGAGCCAGCCGGAGTCCCAACAGATGTCGCGCGCCATCCGTCGCTGGCGGCCGCAGGTGTTCGTGGACCATCACGGCCAGACCGCTTCGTTCTTCTTCCCGCCCACGAGCGAGCCCACCAACTGGACGCTGACCCTGCCCGACTACAAACGCTGGGTCGAGCTGTTCGGGCGCGCCAATGGCACGGCGTTCGACCAGTATGGGTGGGAGTACTATGTGCGGGATGTGTTCGACTTCCACTCGGTGGGCTACTGGGACATCTGGCCCACGCTGCAGGGCGCCATCGGCATGACCTACGAGACCGACGGTGGCGGCAATCTGGCCTATCGTCGCGACGACGAGACCGTGGTCACCATGCTCGATGGCCTGCGGCGCCACTTCGTGGCTTCGCTCACCACGATCGAGACGGCCGTGGCGAACCGCGAGCAGAGGTTGCGGGACATGGCGAGTTTTGCCCGTGCTTCATTGCAGCCTGCGGCAGACGGCGCGCGCGCCTATGTGCTCGAGCCGGGTGAGGATCCCGTGCGCGCGGCGGCGTTGGCCGAGAACCTGCAGCATGCGGGTGTCGAAGTGCGCTGGGTCTCGCAGGCGTTCCGTTCGAGCGCTGCGCGGCCCGTTTGGGCCGACGGGGCGAGTCGCCCGGTGCCGCCGGAGGGTAAAGGTCTGGCCCGCGCCGGAACCGCCGCCGTGGCGTTGTTGCCCGCCGAGGCGCACCAGTTCAACAAGGGGGCCTTCGTCATCGACCTGGCGCAACCGGGTAGCCGAGTGGCGCGCGCACTGCTCGAGTTCGATCGCTCGCCGGACAGCGCGTTCGTCCGGCAGGAATTGGAGAAGTATGCGCGCAACATCGCGCGCGGCCGGCGCACCCCCGGCGATGGCTATGGGTTCTATGACATCACCTCGTGGTCGTTGCCGGTGAGCTATGGCGTCAAAGTGTATGCCCTGCGCGAGCCGGGACCGGCCGGG
>JANLOU010000327.1:0-11069 GCA_031366735.1 Candidatus Eiseniibacteriota bacterium | reverse complement strand
CATCTGAGCGCGGTGGGCATGCTGGCGCCGCACCTGACGGCGGAGAACGCGGATGGGCTGCTGGCCGCGGCCGAGCACAGGACGAAAGCGGAGATCGCGCTGCTGCTCGCGGCGCGCTTCCCGCGTCCGGATGTGCCGACGACGGTGCAAGCTGTCGCGGTGACCGTCGCGACCGATCCACTGCGCTCGGAGCCAGTCGTTGCACTCGCTATGCAACATGCCCCGGGGCATGTTGAATCGGCGTCGTCTCCGCGCCCGACAGTCGCGCCGCTCTCCCCCGGGCGGTTCGATGTGCGCTTCACGCTCGACCAGTCGGCGCACGACCTGCTGCGCTACGCGCAGGCACTGCTCGGGCACGCGGTGCCCTCCGGCGACATCGCCGAGGTGGTCAAGCGCGGGCTCGCGACGCTGGTCGAACAACTCGAGAAGCGCGTGTTCGCGGTCAGCGCGAGGCCGCGCTCGCAACGCAGCGCCGCGAAGGGGCGCCATGTGCCGGCAGAAGTGCGGCGCACGGTGTGGCGACGCGACGGTGGCCGTTGCACCTTCGAGAGCGCAGCGGGGCAGCGTTGCCCGGCATGCACGCGACTGGAGTTGGACCATGTGGGCCCGCTGGACCGCGGCGGCGCGCGAGCGGACCGGAACGCGGACCACAACGCATATCGAACATGCCCCGGGGCATGTTGATCAGCGCGCACGCCGCGACGAGGTGATCCCGTGGTTGCGCCAATTGGGGTTCCGCGTGGACGAAGCGAAGCGAGCGCGGCGCCGCGATGTGCGATGCGATGCCCGACGCATAGCTCGAGGATCGCGTGCGGTTCGCGCTATCGGGGCTCGCGCGGGAGCGCTATCGCAGGACTGCTCCCATGGCGGGGGCTGGCGGTTGAAGCGGGCTTTCCCCCACGCCTTCAGTTGCCGTCGCGCCGCCCTTGCGGATCCAGCGCATCGCGTAGTCCGTCGCCGAGGAAGTTGAATGCCAGCAGCGTGAGCGACATCGCGAAGCCGGGGAATATCACGAGCCACGGGAACAATGCCAGCACCTTGGCTCCATCCGACACGAGTGTGCCCCATGAGGCGGCGGGCGGCTGCACGCCCAGGCCCAGGAACGACAGGAACGCTTCCTGAAGAATCACCGCAGGCACCGTGAGCGTGGTGAACACGATCACTGGTCCCAGCGTGTTGGGCACGATATGTCGGAACAGGATGGCGGGCGTACCGGCGCCAAGTGCGCGGGCAGCCTCCACGAAAGTCTGCGTGCGCAGTGACAGCACCTGACCGCGGACGATGCGCGCCATGGTCAACCATTGCACCAGACCCAGCGCCACGAACAGCATGAGCAGGCTCTTGGAGAAGAACACCAGCAACAGGATGACCAGGAAGATGTAGGGGAGCGAGTAGAGGACATCCACCACGCGCATCATGAACTCATCCACCTTGCCGCCCACATACCCCGCGACAGCGCCCCAAGTGACGCCGATCACCAGCGACACGAAGGTGCCGACCAACCCGACGAGCATCGAGATGCGGCCGCCATGCGCCACCCGCGCGAAGGTATCGCGGCCCAGTTCGTCCGTGCCGAACCAGTGTGCCGGGCTGGGGGGAGTGGCGCCGCGCGCCAGATCCTGCAGCGTGGGATCCTGTAGGAACGGCAACCACGGCGCGGTCAGCGCGAACAGGGAGATCAGGACGAGGAAGGCGCCCGAAGCCACCGCCATGCGATTGCGACGAAGCCGCTTCCACGCGTCGCTCCACAGGCTGCGGGGCGGGTTCGCGTGCGTGGCCGGGAGCACGGTTGCGGGGGGCGCGATACCGATGCTCATCGCAGCTCCACGCGCGGGTCGAGCCAAGTGTATGCGATATCGACGAGCAGGTTCAGCGCCATGAGGAAGCTGGCATAGAACAACACCACGCCCAGCACGAGCGTGTAGTCCTTGTTCGTGGCCCCGATCACCAAGTAGCGCCCGAGCCCGGGGATGGCGAAGATCTGCTCGATCACGATCGAACCCATGATGATGCGAGCGGCAGCGGGGCCGAGGTAGCTGACCACCGGGAGGATGCCCAGCTTGAGCGCATGCTTGAGCACCACGACGCGCTCCGAGAGGCCCTTGGCGCGCGCGGTGCGGATGTAGTCCTGACGCAGCACTTCGAGCATGCCGGCACGCGTCAGGCGCGCGATGTAGGCCACATAGCTCACCGCCAGCGCCAGCACGGGCAGGATGCGTGTCTCGGGGCCGCGCCACAGCGCGGGCGGCAGCCAGTAGAGCGTGAGCGAGAAGACCAGCACCAGCACGGGGCCGAGCACGAAGTTGGGAATCGAAACCCCGGCGAGCGCCAACGCCATGGCGGCGTGGTCGGGCGCGCGATTCTGGTTCACCGCGGCGATCACGCCGATCGGCACTCCGAGCAGGAGGGAGAGCAGGAGCGCCCAGCCGCCGAGCTCGGCCGACACCTTGAAGCCTTCGAGGATGATCTCGCGCACCTGCTGCTGCGGGTATTTGTACGAGGGCCCGAAGTCGAAGTGCGCGGCGTTCCACAGGAACATGCCGTACTGCTGGGCGAGTGGTTTGTCGAGCCCATACTGGTGCAGCAGTTGCGTCTTGGTCGCGGCCGGGATGTCCTTCTCGGACATGAACGGTCCCCCCGGAGCCAAGCGCATCATGAAGAAGGTGAGCGTCCCGATCACCCACAGCGTGGGAATCATGAGCAACAGGCGGCGGGAGAGGAAGCTGATCATGGGTGCACGCTCGAGTCCCGCGGCAGATGCCGCCGCCAATCATGGTCGATCCAGATCGACTTGAGTGGATGGTAGTCCAGCGCCGTCTGATACAGCCCGCGCACCCACGGTTTCACCAGCTCGGTCGTGGAGTAATGATAGATGGGAAGGAACGGCGCCGACTCCACCGCCATCGTCTCGGCCTGCGTCAAGAGGCGGAAGCGTTCGGTGGGATCCAGTGTGCGTGCGGCCTGCTTGAGCAGGGCGTCGTATGCCGGATCGCCCCAACCCGAACGGTTGTTGCCGTCCCCCGCCGAGAGGAGTTGCAGGAAGGAATTGGGATCGAGGTAGTCGCCGATCCACGAACGCCTCGCCACATCATACTGGAGCGAAGTGGTCGCCTGAAGGTAAGAGCCCCAATCCTGATTCGAGAGCTCCACATCGATGCCCAGTTCGCGCTTCCACATCGCCTGGATCGCCTCGGCGATGCGGCGATGGTCCTCGCTGGTGTTGAACAGGATGTTGAGTTTGGGAAAGCCCTTGCCCCCCGGATAGCCCGCCTGGATCAGTTCCTCGCGCGCGCGCGCCGGATCGTAAGCCACCTGCGGCGCGCCCTGGTAACCGGGGTAGCCCTCGGGCGTCAAGCGCCCCCACGGTTCCCGGCTGCCCTTGAGCACATCGCGAGTGATCGAGAGTCGGTCGATCGCCAGATTGAGCGCGCGGCGCACATGCACATTGTCGTAGGGCTTGCGTGTCACATTGACGCTATAGAAGTACACGCCCTGATAGCGTCCCTGGCGGAAGTCGGCGAACGGGCGCATCTGCGGGATGAACGGACCCGGGATGTAGCCGCTCGGGTTCCAATCGGTGACGCCCGCCTTGTACAGGTTCGTCGAGGTGTTCAGGTCGTCCACGGTGTAGGCGATGATCCGATCGAGCTTGACCGCGGAACGGTCCCAATACGACTTATTGGGGACGAACTCGAACCGGTCGTACTGCTTCCAGTACCCCAGATTGTACGGCCCGTTGTTGACGATGTGTTCGGGGCGCGTCCAACGCACACCCCACTTCTCGATCGTGTGCCGTGGCACCGGCAGGAATGTGTAGTACGAGTTGAGGAACAACCAGTAGGCGGTGGGGTTCTCGAGCGTCACGACGAAAGTGCTGTCGTCAGGGGCGGCCAATCCCAACTGCGTGGGGTCGGTGATCTCGCCCTTGTTGAAGCGCTCGCCATTGCGGATGGGGTACAGCAATGAGGCGTTGCGCGAGACCGTTGCCGGATCGAGCGCGCGCGTCCATGAATACAGGAAGTCGCGCGAGTCGAGCCGCGTCCCGTCGTTCCACTGGAGGCCCGGGCGCAGGTGGTAGGTGTAGACGAGCCCGTCGGCGCTCGTCTCCCAGCGGTAGGCCAAGCCCGGCAGGGGCATGAGCGTCTGCGGGTCCGACACGATCAACCCTTCGAACAGCGCGCGCGCCACGCGCCCGTCCGGCTGCCCGCTGATCACACCGGGATCCGTGCCCTCGGGCTCGGCGCCGTTATTGAATCGGAACACCTGACCCTTGGCAGGCGTGACTGAGCCGAAGTAACGGTGGTCGCGCGCCGGGGGTGTGCAACTCGCGGTGGCGAGCAGGGCGACGAGCGCGATTCGGGTGAATGGACGGGAATGGTTCACGGGCCGCGAAGATAACAGAGCCGAGGGCATTCGGAAGGCCGGGTGGATGGGGGTGGGAGGGATCCCGCCGAAGTGGCAACGCGGACGCTGCTTGCCGTACATTGCAGCATGGCTCACTCCCGAACCGCTGCCTCCGAGGTGACGCGCCGCGTGACCGTGCTGCGTCCCGTTTCCGTTGGCGTGAATATTCCCAAGCTCGAAGCCGCCGACAAGGTCACGGGCCGCGCGCTGTATCTGGATGACCTTGCGGTGCCCGGCGTATTACACGGCCGCACGGTGCGCTCCACGGTCGCGCGAGGCCGTATCCTGGGGATCCACTTCGATCCTGCGTTCGATTGGTCGGGGTTCACGATCGTGGACCATCGCGATGTGCCGGGCGAGAACATCGTGGCGCTCATCGTGGGAGACCAACCCATCCTCGCGTCGGACCAGATCCGCCACGCCGACGAACCGGTGGTGCTGCTCGCGCACGCGGATGCCGAACGGGTCGAGGCTGGCGTGCGCGCCGTGCGCATCGATGTGGAGCCGCTCGAACCGGTGCTCACCATGGAAGACGCGCTCGCAGCGGGGACGCGGTTGTACGGCGAGGACAACATCTTCAAGCACATCTCGATCGAACGAGGCGATCTGGCCGCCGGGTTCGCGGCGGCCGACTTGATCGTCGAGGGCGAGTACCGCTGCGGCCATCAGGAACAGCTTTATATCGAGAACAACGCCATGCTCGCCGAGCGCACTGCCGAGGGTGGCGTGTCGGTGCGCGGCTCCCTGCAGTGCCCCTTCTATGTGCACAAGGCGCTTATGCACGCGTTCGCGCTGCCGGCCGAAAAGGTGCGCGTCGTGCAGACGGTCACGGGCGGTGGGTTCGGGGGCAAGGAGGACTACCCCAGTATCATTGCGGCCCACGCGGCTTTGTTGGCGTGGAAGAGCGGCAAGCCGGTGAAGATCGTGTACGACCGCGCCGAGGATCTGGCCGCGACGACCAAGCGCCATCCCTCCTGGAGCCGGATCCGGGCCGGCGTGAAGCGGGATGGCACGCTGCTCGCGCTCGAGCACGAGGTGGTGATGGACGGCGGCGCGTATGTGACGCTCTCGCCCGTCGTACTCTCGCGCGGCGCGATTCACGCGGGTGGCCCGTACCGCTGGGGCAGTTCGCGCATCCACGCCCGGGTCGTCGCCACGAACACCCCGCCCAACGGCGCGTTCCGAGGCTTTGGCGCCCCGCAGACGCTGTTCGCGATCGAATGTCATATGGACCGCATCGCCGCGGCGTTGGGGCTCGATCCAGTGGAGCTGCGCCGCCGCAATGCTGTTCGCGTCGGTGACATCACGCCCACCGGGCAGACGCTGCGCGAAAGCGTTGGCGCACACGAAGTGCTGGAGCGTTGTGCGAAGCGTTCACGCTGGAGCGAGAAGCGCGCGCGATTCGCGCGCGAGAACGCCGCCGCTGCCGTGGCCGAGCGCGCCGGCAGAATCGCAAAGAGTGCGCGTCGCGTTCGCAAGGGCATTGGCTTCGCGCTCATCTATCATGGCTCCGGGTTCACGGGCAGCGGCGAAGTGAAGCTGGCCTCGCGGGCTGCGGTGGACCTCACACCCGAAGGCCGGCCGCGCGTACTGGCGGCCAGCACCGAGATCGGCCAGGGCACGGTCACGCTGTTCTCACAGATCGTGGGGGAGGCGCTCGGCGTGCCCGCGGCGTTCGTGCTGGTGCAACAGCCCGACACGGATTGCGTGCCCGACTCGGGCCCAACTGTCGCATCGCGCACCTGCATGGTGGTGGGCGGGCTGTTGGATGAGTGCGCGCGTGAGATCCGCGCCAAGCTGGAGTTGTTCGCCGAGGACAGTTGGGCGGACGCCGCGGGCTTCACGCGCGTGGCCAGGCGTTTTCTCAAAGCGCGCGGGCCGCTGCGTGTGGAGCATGGCTACAAGCGCCCGCCCGAAATCGTGTGGGATGACGATCGTTATCAGGGCGATGCGTATGGCTGTTTTGGCTACGCCGCGATCGCAGTGGAGGTGGAAGTGGATCTCGACACCGCCGAGACCAAGGTGGTGCATGTCACCACCTCGCAGGATGTGGGCAAGGCCATCCACCCTGTGATGTGCGCGGGGCAGATCGAGGGCGGCACGCTGCAGGGGCTGGGCTGGGCGCTACTCGAAGAGGTGCGGTGGAAGGATGGACGAGTGTGGAACAACAACCTCACCAACTACATCATCCCACCCTCGGCGGACACGCCGCCCATGGATGTGGATCTGGTCGAGATGCCTTACTCGCGCGGTCCTTACGGAGCCAAGGGTGTGGGCGAGATGCCCATGGATGCCCCGGCCCCCGCGGTGCTTGCAGCGATCGAGCAGGCCACGGGCTGCGTGTTGAGCGAGATCCCGGCAACGCCCGAGCGGGTGTTGCGGGCGATGCTCCGGGGGCGCGCGTGACCGAGGCCCCCATGACCGCGATCACATCGACCCGCGCGTCACTCGAGGCTGCGGGCTTCGTGGGATTCCAAGCCACGGTCACGCTGCAGTTGGATCGGTGCGAGCGCGTGCCTATCGAGCGCGGAGTGTATGTGGTGACGCGCGACCCGGAGTATCCCCCCCAGTTCCGCGCCAAGAGCCCCGCGGGTCACTATCGTGGGGTGGATCCCACACTTCCGGTCGATACCCTGAGCGAACGCTGGATCGCGGGCGCGACGGTGCTCTACATCGGCGTCGCGCCGGGCACCGGGGTTCGCGCGCTGTTGCAGCAGAGGATCAAGCGCACGGTTCGCTTTGGTGGAGGCGCGGACATCGCGCACCCGGGGGGCGCCGCCCTGTGGCAACTCGAAGGCTCGATGCAGTTGCGATTCGCCTGGAAGACCTTGGACGAGGATCCGCAGCCGCTGGCAGAGGCGTTGCTCGCGGAGTTCGTGGCGCGCCACGGGCGTGCCCCATTCGCGCAGGATGATCAGGGGGAAGTCGATGGGTGAGCGGATCGCCGTGAGGTTGACGGTCAACGGCAAGGCGCATCGGGTGCACACACCACCGCTGAAGCGATTGTTGGATGTCCTGCGCGAGGACCTGCGTCTGACGGGCACCAAAGAAGGTTGCGGGGAAGGGGAGTGCGGCGCGTGCACGGTGTTGCTCGATGGGCGCACGGTGAACTCGTGCCTCGTGCCGGCGGTCCACGCCGATGGCGCCAAGGTGGTGACGGTCGAAGGGTTGGGCAAGGGCGGCGCGTTGACCAAGCTTCAGAAGGCGTTCGTCGAGCTGGGCGGCGCGCAATGCGGCATCTGCACGCCGGGCATGCTGATGTCAGCCGCAGCGCTGATCAAGGCCGCCAAGGGCCGCGTGCCCAGTGACCCCGAAGTGCGGGAAGCGCTGGCTGGGAATCTCTGTCGCTGCACCGGCTATCAGCGCATCGTCGATGCGGTGCGTGCCGCAGCAAGCAAGCCCGCCGCCAGGAAAGTTGCCCGCAAGCGCCCGCCCGCTCGCAAGCGTGTTCCCGCGCGCGCGGCTCGCTGATGCGGACCGCCGTCTCCACGCTGTCGATCGAACGCCCGCGCGACTTGAAGCAGGCGCTGCGGATGTTGGCCGACTCGGTCGCGAAGGCACGGCTGATCCCACTGGCTGGGGGCACCGACCTGTTCGTCTACCTGAACGCCGGGACCCAGCAGGGTTCGCGCTTCCTTGATCTGGGCGGTCTGCGGGAACTGCGCGGTGTCCGCATGGGGCGGCGGGGCGGCGTCACGCTGGGCGCGTTGGAGAACTTCCGCGATCTGCAGCGGCACGCTGGGCTGCGCAAGACGTTTCCCTCGTTGATCGCGGCGGCGCGCCAGGTGGGCGCTGAGCAGATTCAGAACCGCGCCACTTTGGGCGGGAACATCGCCAACGCTTCGCCGGCTGGGGATTCGTTGCCCGTGCTGTTCGCGCACGACGCCCGCGTGCATGCCTTGTCGGTGCGCGGTGAACGCGTCGTGCCGTTCGCAGAGCTTTACACCGGCTATCGCCAGTTGGCGCTCGCACCCGATGAGTTGATTGCCGCGATCGAGCTCCCACCCACACCGCCGCGGTGCATCCAGTTCTTTCGCAAGGTCGGCACGCGCGCGGCGCAGAGTATCAGCAAGGTGGTATTCGCCGGGGTGCTGCGTGTGGGCCGCGGTGGTGTGGACCACGCGCGACTGGCGTGGGGCAGTGTTGCCGCCACGCCGGTGCGCTCGGCGAGCGCGGAGGCGGCGCTGCTCGGCGCTTCCCCTTCGCGCGAAGTGGCCGGTCGCGCCCGTGCGGCGTTGGGCAGTGACATCACGCCCATCGACGATGTGCGCTCACAGGGGTCGTACCGGCTCGAGGTGGCGGGGAATGTGCTGGCGCAGTTCCTACGAGCCACGCACCCGGGATTCACCCGCGACTGACGGGCCGGATTGCCCTGTTCAGGTGGTGTGGCGAGTGGCCGATACCGGGACGGCAAGGACGAGTGGGGGGGTTCGGACCCGAGGTCCGCCGCTTGGTCCATCCGTAGGGAGCAGTCCCGTGTCCGACGCCACGCAGCCCACCCTGCAGGACATCCTCGACGCATTCGAACGGCTCTCGGAGCGCGTCGCCGCCTCGCCCAGTTCCCGCCTCGACCGCTTCGTCTCGGTCTCGGTGCGCCGCGCTGCCGAAGAGTTGCGTCGGTTCATTCCCGGGCTGGACACGCCGCCTGATGCCGAAGCCGCTCGCTTCCTGGCTCGCGCCGCGTACGCCGCGCTCGAGGACGGCGATGCTCGCGAGGCGCTCGCCCGCTCGCTGCGAGGGTTGTCATTCGCGCCGCATCACCCGGGCCTCTTTTATGTGGCAGCGTCGGCCTGCTTCGAGTTCGGCGCGGTCGAGGATGCCATCCGCCTGTTGCGCCACACGCTGTGGATCCACCCGGGCCACACCGCCGCGCGGCGAGACCTGGAGGCGCTGTCGGCCTACATGCGCGAGCGTTGGGCAGAAGGCGAGAATCAGGAGTTCGCGCACGAGGCTCCGCTCGATCCCGAGTTGGCTTTCGACTACATCAACGATGACATGGATGTTCCCCCGCGTCGTGCGCGCGAAGAGGACGAGATCACGGACGAGGATGAGGATCGTGCTGCGTGAAGGTCCTGTACATCGCGGACGGCCTCGAGTCGGCTGAACTCGAGGAGTCCGGGAGCTGGCTTGGCGAACTGGCCGGGCAGCTAGCGCAACGCGGCCACCGTGTGACTGCGCTGTGCACCCGCCCGCTGGAACCTTGGCAGACCGCCGAGGCGCCCGCGGGCGTTGCTGTGTGGCGTCCAGCACCCGAGGGGCTTGGCGCTGCGCTGGAACAGGCGCTGGAGCAGCGTCCCGATGTGATCCACCTGGTCGGTACTTCCTCGCTACCCACGGCCTGCGTCGAACGCCTGCGTTCATTCCCGTTCATCGCGGACCTGCATGACTTGGGCCCGATCTGCGCGAGTCGCGAGACGCTGGCGCTCGCCGCTCGCGTGCGGGTGGCGCACAGTGTCTACGCCCGGGACCGTCTGGCGGCGGGGCTGGGAGTGCCGGTCGCATTGCTGCCCTATGGCGTGGATGCGTTGCGATTCACGCCCGATGCGGCGCCGCCGCTTGCGCCAGAGTTAGCGGCGCTCCATGCCGATCGCAGCGTGCGTCGTGTTCTGCTGCTGGGACCGCCCACGCAGGCGCGAGGGGCCGGCCTCGCTTGTGACCTGCTGGTGGCATTGCACGCACGCGTGCCCGGAGTGGAGCTGGTGGTGGCGGGGCGTGACCGTTGCGACCCCGAGGGGTATACGGTGTTGTTGGCGGAGACCATGGAGCTGGGGCTGTCGTCCAGCTTGCGATTGTTGCCCAGCGTCTCGCGCGCGGACCTGCCCGCGTTGCTCGCCTCGTGTCATGTGGCCGTGGCGCCCGGGCCGGGACCCGAAGCGGGCGGACTTGCCCTGATGCAGGCGCTCGCCGCCGGCCTGCCGGTGGTGGCCCATCCCGCGGGAGCCACTGCGGAATGGGTGGGGCACGGGCGCGAGGGGCTGCTGATCCCGGGTCGTCCGGTGGGAGCCTTCGCGCACAGCGTCGCCGCATTGCTCACCGACGACCTTGCGCGTGCGGCCTACTGCGAACGCGCGCGACTCGCGGCGATGGAGCATTTCGACCTTGAGCGGGCGCTCTTCGCCACCGAAGAGCTGTATCGCGAGGTGCGCGCCAGCGGCGGGGAGCGTGTCGCCCCGCGTCGCGCCGCGGCCTGAAGCTTCCGGGTCATCTGGCCTTGCGCCTGCCCGCCTGCTGACGCATCAGAAGTGCATGTGCGACGATGCCCGCACAGTTCCCTTGGAGGTCGCCTCATGCGCTGGTCGTTTCCCATCGGTCGTCTGTTCGGAATCCGCATCCAGGTCCATGTCACTTTCCTGCTGATGCTGGCGCTGGCTCCCATGCTCTTGTCGGGCGATGGGACCTGGCGACTGGAATATGTCGGCTTCGCTCTGCTCATCTTCAGTTGCGTGCTGCTGCACGAACTGGGGCATGCGCTCGCCGCCCGCATGTACGGCATCGGGACTCGGGACATCACGCTCATGTTCATTGGCGGGCTGGCGCGTCTGGAGCGCATGCCCGAGAAGCCATGGCAGGAAATCGTCGTGGCGTTGGCCGGCCCGGCCGTGAATCTGGTGATCGCGGCGGTGCTGTTCGGTGTGCTCGCGGTGCCCATGCACATGCCGCTCGAC
>JANLOU010000316.1:0-3529 GCA_031366735.1 Candidatus Eiseniibacteriota bacterium | reverse complement strand
TCGGGGCGGATCGCATCGAAGTGTCCGCCCGCTGCAACGCCGTAGCCCATGAGGTAGATGCCAGCCGCGATCACGCCCCAGCGCTTGTCCTGGGTCTCGCGCCCGACGTTGTAGCCGATCAGGCTCGCGACCCCGAGCGTGGAGAGATAGGACACGAGCCGGCCGGCCCAGAAGTCGACTCCGAAGCAGCGCCCAATCAGCGCCACGACCGCCGAATACAACGGCATGTAGGCGAGTGGGACATACTGCACCGAGGGGGCCACATACATCGCCTCACCGCGCGCCAAGCGCGCGATCTGGTCCATCATCGCGCCCTCGATGAAGTCCATCTCGACGGGGTAACGCACATGGATCAGCCCCAGAGCGACGAACAACAGTCCCCCGGCCACGGCCAGCCCTATCAATCCCAGTCGCATGAGACGCGCGAGCATGCCACCTCCAAACGGGAGAATCAGTCGCGACTGACGCTCAGGGATTCCTGGGCGCGCTTCAGCTTCTCGAGCGTCTCCTCGAGCTGTGACAGCCGTGCCTTCTCTTTTTCGACCACTTCCGGCTTGGCCTTGCCCAGAAAATCCTGATTGCGCAGCTTCTTTTTCACGCCTTCAAGGTCGTTCAGCAGTTTCTCGGCCTCCCGACTCAGTCGGGCACGCTCCTCATCCAGGTCGATGAGCCCGTCGAGCGGCAGGAAGATCTCTGCGCCCTCGACCACCGCGCTGGCGGCGACCGGCGGGCGCTGGCCGTCGCGCGACAGCGTCAGCGTCTCGATCCGGGCGAGCGGCTGCAGTTGGCTTCGCAGTCGCTCCAACAGGTCGAGCTGGGCATCGGTGCCCCGGACCACGACCGGGACCGCGCGTCCCGGCGCGATCTTGGATTCCACCCGCAGGTTGCGTATGGCATTCACCACACTCTGCAGGAACTCCACCTCGCGCTCGCTCTGGACATCGAGCCAGCTCTTCTTCGCTTTGGGCCACGCTGCGGTCGCCAGTGTATCGCCATCGTGCGGAATCGCCTGCCACAGTTCTTCGCTCACGTGCGGCATGAACGGATGCATGAGGCGCAGGATGCCATCCAATACCTTCCAGGCGACCCAGCGCGCGGTACGCAGATCCCCGCGCTGTTCCGCGGTCATCGCATCGCCAAGATCCGCCAATGCCCAGCGCGGCTTCGCCATCTCAAGGTACCAATCGCAGTACTCGTTCCAAGCGAAGCTGTACAACGCTTGCGCGGACTCGGCGAAGCGATAGGTCTTGAGATTGCGCGTGACATCCTTCGATGCGTTCGCGAATCGCGACAGGATCCAACGATCGGCCAGCGTGAGTCGCAGCTGCGACTCCTTCACTGTGGTCAGGTCCTCATCGCCCAGACGCATGAGCACGAGCTTGCTCGCGTTCCACATCTTGTTCGCGAAGAACTTGCCCATCTCCAGACGCTTCTCGTCGAACAACAGGTCCGCGCCGGTGGGCGTCTGAACCATTGCGAATCGGACCGCGTCAGCGCCGTACTTCTCCATCATCGCCAAGGGGTCGGGCGAGTTCCCGAGCGACTTGCTCATCTTGCGACCCTGAGCGTCGCGGACGATGCTGGTGAAATACACATGGGGGAAGGGCGATTCGCCCGTGAAGTGGTAACCCGCCATGATCATGCGCGCGACCCAGAAGAAAATGATATCGCTGCCCGTGACCATCAGGGTGTTGGGATAGAAGCGTGCCAGATCAGGGGTCGCTTCGGGCCAGCCCAGCGTGGCGAAGGGCCACAACCACGAGCTGAACCATGTGTCGAGGACATCCTCGTCCTGACGCCACCCCTCGCCTTCGGGCGACTCGAGCGACACGACCATCTCATCCCCGCGGTACCACACCGGGATGCGATGGCCCCACCATAGCTGCCGCGAGATGCACCAGTCGCGGATGTTCTCGAGCCAGTGCAGGTAGACTTTCTTCCAGCGCGAGGGGAAGAACTTGACCTTCCCCTTGCGGGCGGCCTCGATGGCTGGCGCAGCAAGCGGGGCCATCCGGACGAACCACTGCCACGACAGATACGGCTCGATGATCGTGTCACAGCGCGAGCAATGCCCCACGCTGTTCGTGTGCGGCTCGACCTTTTCGAGGTAGCCCGCATCCTGCAGCGCGGCGACGATCCGCTTGCGCGCCTCGAAACGATCCAGACCGCGGAAGTCGCCTGCGTTGTCGTTCATCACGCCGGCTTCATCCATGACGATCAGCTCGGGCAGGTTCTGCCGCTTGCCGGTTTCGAAGTCGTTGGGATCATGCGCCGGCGTGATCTTGACCGCGCCCGTGCCGAACTTGGGGTCCACCATGTCGTCCGAGACGATGGGAATCTCGCGGCGCACGAGCGGGAGGACCGCGAACTTGCCCACCAGTTTCGCATAGCGTGTGTCATGGGGACTCACGGCCACGCCGGTGTCCCCCAGCATGGTCTCGGGACGCGTGGTGGCCACAACGATGTGCTTATCACTGTCCTTGAGCGGATAGCGGATGTACCAGAGCGAGCCCTGCGACTCCTGATGATCGACTTCCTCGTCCGACAGGGCCGTCATGCAGCGCGGGCACCAGTTGACGATATAGCGGCCCCGATAGATGAGACCTTCGTCGAATAGTTTCTTGAAGACATGCAGTACCGCGTGCGAATAGCCTTCATCCAGCGTGAAGCGTTCACGGGACCAGTCGGGCGTCGTGCCAAGGCGCCGCTCCTGCTTGAAGATCAGTCCCCCGTACTGCTCTTTCCAGTCCCAGACTTCCTTGAGGAACGCTTCGCGGCCCAGATCCTGGCGGGTGCGTCCTTCGGCCCGCAGTTTCTTCTCGACCATGTTCTGGGTGGCGATGCCGGCGTGGTCCATGCCCGGGATGTACAGCGTCTCGCGCCCTTCCATCCGCGCCCACCGGATGATCAGGTCCCGCACCGACTCACCCAGGACATGCCCCATGGTGAGCGAGCCGGTCACATTTGGAGGTGGGATGGCGATCACGAACGGCGCCTTGGACCCGGTCCCCTTCTCGGGGCCAGTCGCTTTAGGCGAGAAGACGCCGTGCTGCTCCCAGAACAGATAGCGCGCGGCCTCGATCCGCCCCGGGTCGTATGGGACTGCGAGCGCCTCGGGATTGCCGGGCCGCATCTGGGCTCCTTGCTGCGAAGTGTGGGAGGTCGGGTGGCGACCCGGCGTCGCGCCGAAGGGGCCCGATAGCCGTCGGGACCGCGCGCCAGCCGGGGTCGGAATGAGACCGGTGACCGTACTGGAGCGGGCGAAGTGGGGTCAAACCCGGTAGCCTGCGTGCCATGTCCCTCCCGACCCGATCCCGCCCCCCCCGCCTGTTCGCCCTGGCGCTGCTGCTCACTCTGGCTGCGGCCCCGCGTGGCGCGCGGGCCGCGCCCGGCGAGTACCTGCCAGTCACCGACCCCTTGTGGGCCGAGCTGCGCATCCTCGAGCTGTACTCGCCTGCCGCTGCGGGTGGCCGGGTGGCATTGCCGCACATGGGATCGCTGCCACTTCGGCGCCGCGATCTGATGGGCC
>JANLOU010000294.1:0-7349 GCA_031366735.1 Candidatus Eiseniibacteriota bacterium | reverse complement strand
GGCGGCGATGGCAGCGGCCATCTTCTGGTAACTGAACACGCTGACCTCGGCTTGCAACTTGCCGGAGGCGCAGATGTATTCGCCGGTCGGATTCACATCGACGCCGTGCGGACTCTTGGGCGTGGGGATCAGGTAGACGATGCCCTTGACCTTGGCAGGGTCGAGCACCGGGGCGCCGCCGATCATGTCGGCCTTGCCTTCGTCCACGGCCTTCTGCGCCGCGCGCCAGTCCACCGCCGCGACGTAGTCCATCTCGTGCTGCGAGGCCTTCACCTCGAGCGAGTCAAACGCCTTCTCGCTGTTGTAGCAGGTGAAGAACTCCCACCCTGCGCTCGGGCCCTTGCCTGCGTCGGCCAGATCCCAATCGAACGGCGGCATGAGGATCTCGAAGCCCATGCTCATGGTGCCGTCGGTCGGCGACACCTTGATGCCCGCGATGATGCCCTTGAAATCCTTGCCGTAGTCCTCGATCCGCACCGGGCGGTTGGGCACCGGCACCGAGAAGCGCGAGGCAGCAAAGACATACTCGGTGTTCGGAGTCGGGAACGGGCACGCATGTGCTGCGGACAAGTTCGGAATCGGTCCGTAGATCTGTCTCGTCTTGAAATCCTTAAGGTCGATGCGCGCGATGCGGGCACTGACCATGTCGTTGATGAATAGCCAGCGCCCGTCGTAATCGCCATTGGTCTCGGACAGACCCGGGTGGTGCGCATCGCCCCAAGTCCGGCCGCCCAGCATGGCCTTGGATTCTTCATCCACGCCGTAGCCCACCGCGGGTTCCGGGGTGAACACGGGGATCGTCGTGATGTGGCGGCACGACGGGATTCCGTACACATAGATGTTGCCGCTGTGTCCACCCGAGAGGAACGCGTAGTACGCGTCGTGCTCGCCGGGCTTCACATAGACTCGTTGGGCTGCACTGCCCGAGGCGCCCTTCGAGCCCCCCCGGGCGGCCATACAACCGTAGGCAGCCCCCAACACCACCACCGCTGCGAGCATGAACCGCATCCACCTCTTCATGACTTTCCCCTTTCCAAAGAGCGTCCGGCGGACGCGGATCGACCGCCGGACGAGTTCAATGCGCCGCGCCGTCGGCGCGGTCGTGAGCTTTCAGGTACTCGATGACGCTTCTGGCCTCGTCCTGGGTCAGCCCTTGGTTCGGCATCTGCAGCGCGTGCGTGGCGAACAACTGGTGCGCGATCGGATCCTGTTTGGTCATCACTTCGGGGTGCAGGATCTGCTCCGCCATCCACGCCGAGGTGCGACGGCGAGTGACCCCCGCCATGTCGGGACCGGACATCTTCAGCCCGAACGCGTGACAGGCGGTGCACCCTTTGGTCGAGAACAACCCCTGGCCCGTCTTGGCGCGCGCTGCGTCGACAGGCTCTGCCGCTGCGCGCGGGCCGCTGTCGTACTTGGAGACCGCGGCGACCGCGCTTGCTCCTTGGGTATTGCTCGGAGCCGAAGCAGTGGACGGAGTCCCGTTCTTATTCCCACAGCCGGTGGCGAGCAGGTACACCAGCGTCAAGCCGAACAGCGCGGTGACTCTCATGAGACCTTCCCTTCTCGGCGCTCGTTGGCGCCGTCGTGGTGAGTTCGCAGGTAAGGCGTGAGGCGGTGACCGAGTGCCGCGAGCTCGTCCGGGCGCAATACGCGCGAGGCGAGCTCGAATACGACGGATTCCTCTTTGCGCACATGCAGCCTCAGGAGATCGACCAAGTCGCGCGTGAGCACCCGTAACTGCTCGTCGCGCGGCCCCGTCCACTCGCCGGCCAACAGCCGCGTCATCGAGTCCAGCATCCCGCGTAGTTCAATGTGGTCCGCGCGCAGCGGCGCGAGCGTGCCCACCACCTCGGGCAGTGCCTGCGCCAATGCCGGGAACAACACCTGGTCCTCGGCAGCCATGTGGGTGGTGAACTGCCGTCCCAGATGCTCGACCAACTGCTCGAGCGGAGCCGGCTCCAGCTCCCGACCGGGGCTGGCCAGCACGCACTGCTCCACTTGCTCGAGCCGCAGCAGCACCCGAGCATGATCGGCTCGGAAGTCGGCGAACGGGTCGCGGGGCGGGGTGGGGTCCGTATGGGGTTCCATGACACCCACAGCATCGGGTTCCTACGCAGGGCTCGGTATGACGCCCGTCATACGCGGCGACGATTGTCGTTCGCCACCCATTGGGGCATGCTCCTGGGCACTCAGCGGCGGTGGAGCGGCCCGCTGCGCGGGCGGGCTCACGGGAGGACGGGCGCTTGATCGACCATCGGGCTGAACGCATCCAGATCGCCGTCCGGCTACTCCCGGTGTTCCGAGGGCTGTCGCCTGAAGATCAGGGGCGCATCGCCGCGATGGCCAGTCTGCGGGACCTCTCGAAGGGCGATGTGCTGTTCGAAGAGGGCGAGCCCGCCGAGACGCTCATGTTGATCCTCGAAGGCCGCGTGAAGATCGTTCGCCACGGCAGCGCGGGTGATGTGATCCTCGAGATCTTCACCGCCGGCGAACCCGTCGCGGCACTGGCCGTGTACAACGGCATCCCCTATCCGTCGTCAGGTGTCGCGATGGACCGGGTCTCACTACTTTGCCTTCCCAAGCGGGACTACTTCGACCTGCTCGAGCGCCATCCGAGTTTCGCGCGTGGCATCATCCGTGAACTGACGCGCCTGAACTTGTCGCTCACCCGCAAGCTTGCCGAGATGCGAGGACAGCGCGTGGAGACGCGGATCGCGCAGTTGTTCCTGACGCTCGCCGAACGCATGGGGCGCGAGCACGCGGAGGGTCTCGAGATTCCGCTCGGACTGTCGCGCCAGGAGATCGCCGAGATGGTCGGGACCACGGTGGAGACCAGCATCCGCGTGATGTCGCGCTGGGGCCGCGAAGGCCTGCTCATCACCGGGGAAGGACGCTTCCTGATCCCCTCGCGTGAAAAGCTCGCCGAGGCAGCCCGGGCCGAGGACGCCTGACGCTTGGGCTCGAGCCCGGCGTCACCGGGCGGGCTCCAACCCATACGGCTTCAGCCCCGCTTCACCTCGGACTCACGCGCGGCACCCACCGAGACCGTCGCGATCCGCACGCCGACCTGCGCCTCCACCCACTCCAGGTAAGTGCGAGCGGCCAACGGCAGATCGGTCCACTTGCGGCAGCGCGTCGTGTCGCTCTGCCAACCCGGGAATGTGCGATACACCGGCTTGCAGCGCTCGAGCATCCTCGCCGAAGACGGGAACTCGCTCACCTCGCGTCCATCCACCTCATAGCTCGTGGCCGCACGGATCTCCGCGAATCCATCGAGCACATCGAGCTTGGTCACCACAAGTTCGGTCAGCCCGTTGATGCGCACGGCATAGCGCAGTGCGGGCAGATCGAGCCAGCCACATCGGCGGGGCCGCCCGGTGGTGGCGCCGTATTCCTCGCCTGCCTCGCGCAGCCTCGCCGCCTCGGCCTCGGGCATCTCGGTCGGGAACGGTCCATGCCCAACGCGGGTGGTGTAGGCCTTGGACACCCCCACCACCTCGTCGACCACATTGGGGCCAAGCCCGACGCCGAGCGGCGCGCCCGCCGCACTGGCCGGGGACGAGGTCACGAACGGATAGGTCCCGTGGTCCAGATCCAACAGCGTCCCCTGCGCTCCTTCCAGCAATACGCGCTCACCCTGCTTGAGCGCCGCGTGCAACTCGACCGAGACATCGGCGACCAGCGGTTCGAGCCACGCCGCGATCGGCTGGAGGCCATCATGCAGCGCCGCGCCCGAGAGCGCGCGCAACTCGTCGGCGACTTCGGGGAACTCGAGTGTGAGCCGCGCGAGATTGCGATCGGCCTGTGCGACGAAGTGCTCGCGGTCGAACAGATCGCTCACGCGCAGCCCGGTGCGCGCGGCCTTGTCGCGGTAGGCGTAGCCGATGCCGCGGCCCGTCGTCCCGATCGCCCCCGGCCCGCGTTCGGACGATGCCTCGACCACGCGGTGGTAGGGCAGGATGAGGTGCGCCGAGCCTGAGACGCCCAACTGGGTGCGCGCCGGAATGCCGCGAGCCTCGAGTTGATCGACCTCGGCCTTGAGTTTCTCGAGGTCCACCACCACGCCGTTGCCGATCAGGCAACGCCGGCCTGGATTGAGAATGCCGCTCGGCACCAAGTGCAGCACCAGGGTCTCACCCCGGTGGATCACGCTGTGGCCGGCGTTGGGGCCACCTTGGTAGCGCGCCACGACATCGGCCTCGGCCGAGAGCGCGTCCACGATCTTTCCCTTGCCCTCATCGCCCCACTGGGCGCCCACGACGACCTTGCATGACATGCGGATGGTCCTCCCTGACCAAGCTCACTTCGCCGTGGCGGCGAGACACTCCAGCAGGATCTCGGCCGCTTCGAGCCCCGCGCGGCGCTGGGCCTCTGCGGTGCTCGCCCCAAGATGCGGCAGGGGCAGCACATTCGGCAGCGCCAACAGCGGATGATCGACAGGTACCGGCTCTTGCATGAACACATCCACTGCCGCACCACGCAGAACGCCAGTGGTCAACGCAGTGAAGAGCGCGGCTTCGTCCACAACGCCACCGCGGGACGCATTGATCAGCACCGCGTCCCGCTTCATCAGGCCGAACTCGCGCGCGCCGACGCTGGCGCGCGTATCGTCTTCGAGCGGAACATGCAACGATAGGATGTCCGACATGCGGAACAACTCATCCCGCTCGACATGCTTGACCCAATCGAATCCCTCACCGCCCGAGCGATGTCGCGGATCGTGCTCCAGGACGGTCATGTCGAACGCGCGCGCGCGGGTGGCGACTTCGCGGCCAATGCGACCGAATCCGAGCAACCCCAAGGTCCGTCCGGACAGCTCGCGGCCTTGGTACTTGCTCTTCTCCCAGACGCCACGCTTCAGGTCATTCGACGCAGGCACCAGATGCCGCTCGATGGCCAGCATCATGCCGAACACCAACTCGGCCACCGAGACCGAGTTCGCATTGGGCGTGTTGCGCACCTGCACGCCGTGTTGCTCCGCTGTCACCTGATCGACATTGTCGAGCCCCGTGCCAGCTCGCACCACCACCTTGAGGGTCGGTGCGCCGGGGAACACCTCGGCCGTCACTTTGGTGGCGCCGCGTACCAGCAGGCCCTGCACTCCCGCCAGTGCCACGATCAGGTCCGCGCCCTTGAGGGCGTTGCCCTCGAGCACTTCGTGCCCGGCGACTCGGATGCGATCCACTGCTGCCGCGTCCACCTTGTCGCAGACCAGCACCTTCACGCCGCCTCCCATGCGCGACGCGCTGCCTCGATTGCTCCAGAGGCAGGGTAGCCAAGCGCTTGCGTGCACTCTTCCAGCGCGGCAAGCACGATGAAGCCGTCGGACAAGTCGTACGAGCCCATGTGGCCAATGCGGATCATCTTGCCCTTCATGTGATCCTGCCCGCCCGCGACGGTGATGCCGTGCATCTCGCGCAGGCGCTTCACCACAGCGCTGGCGTCCACGCCGGCCGGTGGCTCGAGCGCGGTGACGCCATTGGCGGGGCTCTTCGAGAAGAGCCTCCAACCGGACTTCTGCGCGCCAGCGCGGATCGCTGCGCCCAGCCGCGCATGGCGTTGGTGCACCCCCGCCAGCCCTTCCTCCTTCATCATCGCGATCGCTTCCTCCACCGCGAAGATCAGGCTCACTGCCGGAGTCCATGCGCTCTCGCCGGAGGGAAGTGACTTGCGGGCTTTGCGCAGGTCCCAGTAGAACCGCGGCAGTTTCTCGCCCTCGATCGCATCCAGTGCCCACGGCGCGATACTCACGGTGGCCAGACCGGGGGGCGACATCAGGCCCTTCTGCGATCCGGTGATCACCACGTCCACGCCCCACTCGTCCTGCGGTAACGGGTGCACGCCCACGCCGGTGATGGCGTCGACGATGAACCGCTTGCCCGCGGCCCGCGTGACCTTGGCGATTCCCTCGATGTCGTAGACCGTGGCCGTCGAGGTCTCGCTCTGGGTTGCGAACACGGTGGTGATGCTGGCATCCGCGGCCAGCTTCCGATGCACTTCGGCGGGATCGATCGAGTGTCCCCACGGCACCTCGACCGAGTCGTACGGAACGCCGTATGCCTTACAGATGTTGGCCCAGCGCTCGCCGAACTTGCCGCCCACCAACACCAGCGCTTTTTCGCCGCGCGCCATGAAGTTGACGACTGCCGCTTCGAGTGCGCCGGTGCCACTGGCCGCGATCATGAGCACTTCGCCCTGAGTCTGATGGAGCCAGGCGAGATCGGCGGTGACCTTCTTGAATGTGGCGCGGAACGCATCCGTGCGGTGATGCGGCTGGACCCCCGACATCGCGCGCAGGATGCGCACCGGAATCTCGACGGGCCCCGGGGTGAACAGGCGCGGGCGGGTGCTGGTCCTTGGGCTGGTGGCTGCCGGCGTCACGGTCATGGCGTCAGAGTCCTCTCGCCTCAGTGGGCATAGGCAGCCGGGTCATCCGGCCGCGGATCGGGCTGTTTGGGCGGCGTCCGGTCGAGCGCGTGCTCGAGCACCTCGTCCATGGTCTCGACCTGGATGAAGGTGAGGTCGTTGCGCACTTCCTCCGGGAGTTCGGCAAGATCCTTCGCGTTCGCCTTGGGCACCAGCACGGTCTTCATGCCGGCGCGGCGCGCGGCCACCGACTTCTCGTTGAGGCCGCCGATGGGCAGCACCGTACCGCGCAGCGTGATCTCGCCCGTCATTGCCACATTCGGCAAGGTCGGAACTCCGGTCAGCGCCGAGACGAGCGCTGTCGCCATGGTGATGCCGGCAGAAGGGCCATCCTTGGGCATCGCGCCTTCGGGAACATGCACATGGACATCGATATCGCGATGGAACCAGCGATCAAGACCCAGCTGCGACGCGCGCGAACGCGCATAGCTCATGGCCGCCTGACCCGACTCGCGCATCACATCGCCCAGTTTTCCCGTGAGCATGAGATCTCCCTTGCCCGGCAGAATGCTCACCTCGATCGTGAGCAACTCGCCGCCACTCTCGGTCCACGCCAGACCATTGGCGACCCCCACGCGCGAGCCACGCTCCACCTCGGTGTCGAGCCAGCGTTGCGGCCCGAGCAGCTTGGTCAAGTCCTTCGGGGCGATCTTGTAGGTGCCCTCGAGCTTTCCCTCGGCCTTCTTCTTCGCCACTTTTCGGCACAGGCTCGCGATCTCACGCTCCAGGCTGCGGACCCCGGCCTCGCGCGTCCAGCCATGCGCCAGGTCGCGCAATGCGAGATCGCTGATGGTGATGTCCGCCTCGGCCAGGCCCGCCGAAGCGACCTGCTTGGGAACCAGGAAACGCTTGGCGATCTCGACCTTCTCGGTCTCGAGGTAGCCGGGCAGGCGGATGACTTCCATGCGGTCCACCAACGG
>JANLOU010000291.1:0-13227 GCA_031366735.1 Candidatus Eiseniibacteriota bacterium | reverse complement strand
CGCGGCGATGGCGCTCGCCCGGCGCCGGTTGTCCGACATGGATGTGCCCGTCGCGCGACCCGTCATCTACTACTCGTCGGTCTCGCTCACACTGGCGGGCGCGTTCATGCTGAGCACGCTCGTATTGAGCCGATTGATTCCGGCCTTGTCGCAGGAGTGGCGGATCGGGGTGATCCTTGGCTTCCTCGTGTTCGTGGGCGGCGGGGGGTTGCTGCTCATGCTCAGTCCGCGCACGAGTCGCGCCATCAAGCGATTCATCGATCGGAACTTCTACGCGAACCGCTACGACTACCGGCGCGAGTGGGAGCGCGTGAGCAAGGACCTGACCCCCACGGCCCGCCCCGAGGAACTTGCGCGGCAGGTCGAGACGCTCGTGTGCGCGATCTTCGACGCGGAACGCGCCACGATCCACCTGCGGGATGACAAGGCGGGTGTCTTCCGCCGCCTGCACGGTCCCGAGGGAGTCCAGGTCGAGGTGCCGCCGGAGGACCTCCTCGTGAAGCATCTGGAGCGGACCCTGTTGCCGGTGCTGCTCCGCGATCTCGAGGACGATCTCGACTTGATCCCGCTGGTCGTCGAGAGTCGTCCCACGCTCGAAGCCACCGATGCCGCGGTGTGCGCGCCGCTGGCCGTCGGCGATTCACTCATCGGACTGCTGTGGCTGTCGCGCAAGCGCAATGACGAGGACTGGTCGCTGGAGGACCTGGAGTTCCTGGGCGCCATGTCGAGGCAGGTGGCCGCGGCACTGTGGTTCTCGCGTCAATCCGAACTCGCTTCCGAGATGCGGCAGATGGAGTCGCTCCACCGCCTGACGACTTTCGTGCTCCACGACATCAAGAATCAGGTCTCGGGCCTTTCCCTTGTGGTCGAGAATGCCAAGCGTCACTTGGGGAATCCCGAGTTCCAGCGCGATGCGATGGCCGTGGTGGGCAACACGGTCTCCTCGCTGCGCGAGCTCATGAACCAGGTCTCGGGAGTCGCGCGCGTACCGCACATCGAGCCCGCGCCCTGCTCGCTCCAGGAACTGGTCGATGACGCCCTGATCGCTGCGGGTATGGCGCAGCTCGATGCGCAGGGACCGCTCAAGCTGGATATCCGGATTGCCGTCCACCCCGAAGTCGTGGTGGACCGCCGACTGCTCGCACGGGTCCTCGTCAACCTGCTCACGAATGCCCGCGAGGCCATGCCCGGGCCGGGCCGGATCGAACTTGTGGCCGAGATCGCAGGCGATCCACGCATGCTCGTGGTTTCGGTGCGCGATGACGGCCGGGGCATGAATGAGGAGTTCCTGCGTACCCGGTTGTTCCGCCCGTTCGCCACGACCAAGCCCAACGGACTCGGCATCGGGCTGGCCCAGTCGCGCAGCATCGTCGAAGCGCACGGTGGGCGGATCGAGGTCCGCAGCCGGCCCGGCGCAGGCACCACATTCACCGTGCATGTTCCAGCCGACCGGCGCGCCGTTCCGTGGCACGAACCTGTGGATGCCGTGGAAGGACAGGACGCATGAGTCAGGAGAAGATCCTCATCGTGGATGACGAGGACTCCATCCGGAACCAGCTCAAGTGGGGGCTGGCGGAGGAATACGAAATCCTGTCCGCGGGCACCGCCGAGGAGGCTCGCCGCTTGCTGCGGGACGAGAAGCCGAGTGTCGTGACGCTGGATGTCACGCTCGGTCCGGCAGGGGCGCGACCCGAAGGGTTGGACCTGCTCGACGAGATCGTGGAGAAGTACCCTTTCACCAAGGTCATCATGGTGACGGGCAACGACAGTCGGGAGAATGCGCTCACCGCGATCCGCCGGGGCGCCGTGGATTGGTATTCCAAGCCCATCCAGCTCGAGGAGTTGCGCGTCATCTTGCGCCGCGCGCTGCACATCCGGCACATCGAACAGGCTCAATCCGAGGGCGCCCCGAGCGGCCGCAAGCGCTACCACCGATTGGTGGGGGAGTCCGAGGTGATGAAGCGCGTGTTCGCGCTCATCCAACGCGTCGCGAACACGGATGCGACGGTATTGATCATGGGCGAGAACGGAACGGGCAAGGAACTGGTGGCGCACGCGATCCATCAGGCGAGCCAGCGGCGCGAGGAGGCCTTCGTGCCGATCAACTGCGGCGCCATCCCCGAAGCCTTGCTGGAGTCCGAGTTGTTCGGGCACGAACGCGGCGCATTCACCGATGCGCATCGCACCCGCGAGGGTCGCTTCGAGTTGGCGGACAAGGGCACGCTGTTCCTGGATGAGATCGGCGACCTTCCCACCCACTTGCAAGTGAAGCTGTTGCGGTTCCTCCAGGACCATGTCGTGGAGCGCGTCGGTGGGCGGGAGGCCATCCGGATCGATTCGCGGGTGGTGGCCGCGACGAATCAGGACCTGAAGGCCATGCGCGCCGCGGGACGCTTCCGCGAGGATCTGTTCTACCGCTTGAGCGTCGTCACGATCGTGGTGCCGCCGCTGCGTGACCGCGGTGACGACCTGCGATTGTTGGCTGAATATTTCCTCGAGTTCTACGCGCGACACCACAAGCGTCGGATCAAGGGATTCACGCAGGCCGCGCTCCGTGCGCTCATGGCGCATCCCTGGCCCGGAAATGTGCGCGAGATGGAGAACCGCGTGCAACGCGCGGTGATCCTGGCGCAGGATGCCTACCTGCGTCCCGAGGACCTTGAGCTCGACGGGGACAACACTTCCAACGAACCGTTGCCCACGCTGCAGGCGGCCCGCGATGAGGCGGAGCGGAGCGTGTTGGTGGAGGCGCTCACCCGCAACGCGGGCAACATCACGCGCGCTGCTCGCGACATCGATGTGAGTCGCCCCGGATTGCATGACTTGTTGCGCAAGCACGGCATCGATGCCGCGCGATTCCGTCGTCCCGAGTTGCCGCAGGAAGAGGACGACGAGGCGCCCGAAGGCGGGTCTTGACGCTCATGCGAGCCGCCGATAGCGTGGGGATGGAGCGGGACGGAAGCGAAAGACCCCGCTGGGATCGCTCCCGCGGGGTCTTGCAAGAAATGGGGGGCTTCGTCCTCGGAGTCGCGGGCCGCACGCGAGTTTCTTCGAACTGGCCCCCCGAACTTCTGTGCTATAGACGCTCAAGATCGGCTGCGGGTTCCGATTACTTTGGCACTCGTCCCCGCCGTCTTTCGACACTCATCACGATCGCAGAAACCCGTGCCGCGGGTGTTCAAGAAGTGTCACTTCTCCACCACCGGGATTCCGACATGACCATGACAAGCGCGGGGCGGGAGAGGCCAAGCCTGTGAGCCAGGGCTTCTTCCTCGCGATCGCCGGAAACATCGGTGTGGGTAAGACCGAGCTGACGAATCGGCTCAGCCAAGAGCTCGGCTGGGTGGCCTACTACGAGCCGGTCATCCAGAACCCGTACCTCGACCCGTTCTACAAGGACATGCCGCGTTGGAGCTTCCATCTCCAGATCTACTTCCTGAGCGAGCGCTTCAAGGCCCAGGTCGAGATCGGTCGCAGCTCGCTGCCGTTCATCCAGGACCGCACGATCTACGAGGACGCGGAGATCTTCGCCCGGACACTGCATGCACAAGGTTCCATGACCGCCGTGGACTACGAGAACTACACCTCACTCTTCGGCGTCATGGTGGACTTCCTGCGCAAGCCTGATGTCATCCTCTATCTGAAGGCGAGCCCCGAGACCCTGATGCGGCGGATCGCCAAGCGTGGGCGGGACAGCGAGAAGGGCGTCGGCATCGATTACATCCAACGGCTCAACGACGCCTACGACGCGTGGATGGTGCGAGCCCGCGCCGACACCGAGGTGCTCGAGATCGATACCGACACCATTGCGCTTCAAGGGGACACGCCAGCCTTTCGCCAGCTGGTCGAGGATCTGAAGCGCCGCTATCCGCGCCAGGCTGAGCTGCGGCTCGAGGGTGGCCGCTGACGCCACCGGTTCACCGGCCCGCTTCGGCCACTCCCTTGAGCGCCTCGCTACAGCGCGAGCACAGCTCGTGCTCGCCGTTCGGTGCCACATCCTCGCGATACATCCAACACCGCTCGCACTTGGCGAGCGCCGTGCGGCGGACCTCCACCACGACCTCCTGGCCGGCGCGGCCCGGTACGAGCGTCGCCCGCGCGACGATCAGCAGCCCGGATAGTTCGTCGCGGTAGGGCGCGAGCCGTTCGATCCATGCGGGCGGGGCGGTGATCGTCACTTCCGCCTCGGCCGTGGTCGCCAGCGTCTTCGCCGCCCGCAGCGGTTCGATTGCGGCGTTCACCGACTCGCGCACCTCGCGCAGGAACATCCACTCGTCGCTGCTGGCGCCGCGAGTCGATCGGTCCGGCCACTGCGCGAAGTGCACGCTGTCGCACTCGGCACGCAAGCCCGGGTGGTGTTCCCAGACTTCGTCCGCGGTGAATACCAACGCGGGTGAGGACGCGAGCACCAGATCGTGCAACGCCTGCCACAACACGGTCTGGGCAGAACGGCGCGCCGGGTCGTTGGCTCGCAGCGTGTAGAGCCGGTCCTTGGAAAGGTCGAGGAAGACCGCGGACAGGTCGACCGTGCATGCATCGAGTACGCCATCGAGTGCCTTGTGGAACACCAGCGAGGACCAGTCCTCGCGGATCCGCGCGAGCCGCATGGTCATGTGATCAGCGAACGCGCGGTCGACGGCGGTCAGTTCTTCGCGCGCCAGACCATCGGCGGGCGTGAAGTCGTGCAGGTTGCCGAGTAGGAATCGAAAGGTGTTCCGCACCTTGCGATACGCTTCGGCCACGCGCAGGAGGATCTCATCGCCCACACGCACATCACCTCGCCAGTCGGTGGACAGCGCCCACCACCGCACCACATCGGCGCCGTACTTGGCGATGAGTGTGAGCGGCGAGATCACATTGCCGATGGATTTGTGCATGGCGTGGCCCTTGCCGTCGAGCACCCACCCGTGCGTCGCCACCGCGGTGAAGGGGGCCACCTGGTCCACGCCGACCCCGACCATGAGCGAGGAGTTGAACCAGCCACGATGCTGGTCCGGGCCCTCGAAGTAGAGCACCTCGGCCTTGCCCTCGCGGGCCGCCTGCCAGATCGCGCGCAGTTCGGGGTGCTGAACCTGGATCGCACGGAAGGTCGAGCCCGAGTCGAACCACACATCGAGCACATCGGTCTCCTTGCGGAACGGCCCCTCGCCGCCGCAGTGGCTGCAGCGGAACCCCTGCGGGAGGAAGTCCTCCACCGGACGCGAGTACCAACTGTCGGAGTCCTCGCGCCTCGTCCATTCGGCGGCGCGCTGCATGACCCCGGCATCGAGCGAAGGTTGCTCGCAGGATTCGCAATACACTGCGGGGATGCCGACACCCCACGATCGTTGGCGCGACAGACACCAATCCGGGCGACTCCTGACCGCTTCGCGGATCCGATTCAGCGAGCTGGCCGGGTCCCATCGGACCTGATGCTCGAGCACCTGGATGCAGCGCTCACGATGTCCCTCGTGGTCCACGATCATGAACCACTGGTCGGTCGCGCGGAAGATCACCGGTTTGTGGCAGCGCCAGCAGTGCGGGTAGGAATGCGTGAAACTCGTGGCGTGCAGGAGTCGGCCGGTCTCGCCGAGCCAACGCACGATGTCCTCGTTCACATCGAGCACGCTGCGCCCGGCGAAGTGCGGCACTTCGGGCGTCAGGCGGCCGGCCTCGTCGACGGGGCACGAGATGCCCAACGCGCTCCGCTGGCCCACGATGAAGTCCTCGGTGCCATGGCCCGGGGCTGTGTGCACGATGCCGGTGCCATCGTCCATGCTCACATAGGGCGAGCCATCCACCACGCGCGAATCGTTTCCGAACGGGGCTTCGAACAGGCACCCGATCAGATCGCTGCCCATGACCTTGCCCACGATCTCGGCGCTGGCGCCCATGCGCTCAGCGATGGCTGCCACGCGCGCCGTCGCGATGATCAGCGTGTGTCCGCCAAGGCGTGCCACGGCGTACTCGGCTGCGGGATCCACCATGAGTCCAAGATTGGCGGGCAGGGTCCACGGAGTCGTGGTCCACGCCACGGCGCTCGCGTCCGGCCACGCCGCGAGAGCGCCCTTGGGATCGTGGCGAAGGGGGAATCGCACCAGGATCGAGGGCGAGGGGATGTCCTTGTATTCGATCTCGGCCATCGCCAGCGCCGTGCGATCGGTGGGGCACCAATGGATGCTCCGCTTGCCGCGCTGCACGAAGCCACGCGCGGTGAGCGCCGCAAAGGTCTCGAGGATCTCGGCCTCGAAGTCGGGCGCCATGGTGAGGTAGGGGCGATCCCAGTCGCCCCAGCCGCCGAGCCGCTTGAACTCATCGCGCTGGATGTCGATCCACTTGACGGCGTATTCACGGCAACCCTTGCGCAACTCGAGCCGGTCGGGCTTGTGCTTCTTGGCCGCGAAGTCCTTGTTGACCTGCATCTCGATGGGCATGCCGTGATTGTCCCAGCCCGGCACATAGGGGGCGTCGAATCCCTGCAAGGACGCTTGGCGCACGGCCGCGTCCTTCCAGATCTTGTTGGCCGCCGTCCCCATATGGATATTGTTGTTGGAGTAGGGCGGGCCGTCGTGCAGCAGCCAAGGTTTGGCGCCCTGCCTGCGCGCACGCAGCTCGGCATAGCGTCCGTTCGTTTCCCACGCCGCCAACCGCTGCGGCTCGCGCCCGGCGAGATCGGCCTTCATCGGGAACTCGGTGACCGGCAGATTCAGCGTGTCGCGAAAGCCCGGTTTCTTCGGCGCATCGGACATCGGGCGAACCCCTTTCAGTGGACGGCGACGGCGAATCACAGGAACACCCCGTGGCGTGAAGCCCATCGGGGCGAACAGGGTTCGCGGTACCACCCGACTTCGCGCGTGCCTCGCGGCCTCGCGCCTTGGGAGCCCTGCGGCTCCAGCCCACTCTCGGGGGGCAACCGTTCGCGTCTACTGCGGCGCTTCGCGCCGGTTCGGGCGACAGCTCGGGGGTGATCTTCGCCACGCGCAGCGGGCGCCGGGCTCACACGGTCCCCGACTCGCTCATGCCATGCGTGCAGCTACTCGTCCCCGTCACAGCCTTGGGTTCTGCAAAGCAATGTGCCACCTCGCGAGCGGGAGCGTCAAGCGCAAGCCCCGGGAGCGCGAACCTGGCCCGCGCGATGTCCCCCGGATCTGGACTTACGATCTGCTGTTTCGCCGCCGGTGTGCCTTGCGGTGCGGCTTGGGTGCGAGCTTCACGGGCTCGTACGGCCCGCAGGCGGAGGCGAGCAGCACGCACGCTTCTGTTGTCGTGGGCGTGCCCGTTCGCCGCGCCAGATGATCCAACTCGTGCATGGGCCGCGAGTGCTCGAAGAGTCGCTCGCATCGCGCGCGTTGCGCCTCCTGCGACAGTTCGGGTGGGGCCAGCCGAACGCCATTATCGGCCAGTCGCTCGAGGTCGCGCGTCAGGGATTTCCAATCGAGGGGCTCCAGTGGGGACTGGTGCGTTGCTTCCTTCGCGAGTAGTTCCCACTCGATCAACGAGTCGCGCAGCGCCGCTGCGTCACTCGGTGCGTGTGTCATGGGACAGCGGGCCGCGTTCGCCAGCATCGACCACCACGCCTGCCGTGTGAGTGGCGTTTCGGCGCGAGCGTCGGGGCCAAGCAGCGCGGCGCACTCGGCCCACTCCAGATAGGGCCTCGCCCAGGTCGTGTCGGCTCGCATCCTTGGGAGGCGTTCGAGCACGAAGGCGAGCGGATCGGTGAGGGGAGTCTTCTCCCAGCGTTCGAACGCATTCTGCGCGCGGCGGACCTCGAAGTGGAGATGCGGCGTGCTGGCTCGTCCCGTCTGTCCCACGCGCGCGATCGGTTCGCCGGCCGGGACCGGGTCGCCCTCGTGCACACGGATCGTTCCCAGCAGCAGGTGCGCGTACACGCTGTACACGAGTTGGCCGGCGGGCAGGCGGTGGGCCAGTACGATGTAGCCGCCGTAGCCATTGCTCGCGTTCGGCTCGGCGCGCACCACCAGTCCCGAAGCGGCAGCGCGCACTGTGTCGCCGGCGCGGCCGTTGGCAAGATCCGCCCCCTGATGGGTGATCCGTCCGTCGCGGCGCTCGATCCCGCGATTCTCGTGGAACGCCGGGATGTCCCCCGCGGGGGAATCGATCGCGTAGCGGTCGCCCACAGGCAACTGCCACGCTCCCGCCACGCTCCATTCGTTCGATTGTTCGGGCGCGACGGGCAGCAGCCCCGCCAGGAGGAGCGGCCCCGCCAGCGCAAAGGTGTGGATCGCCCGTCTCAGCGCAGCACCACCAGGCGGGCACTCACGCTTTTGCTCCGCACGCGCGCGAAGTAAAGCCCCGGTGTGAGCGGCGCGGTGAGTCCGGCGCTGAAGCGAGCGTGGGTCCCCTCGCTCGCGATCGGGGTGCTTGCCACGCGTCGTCCCGCAGCGTCGTACAGATCGACCTCGCGCGCGCCCCCGAGCGCAGGACCCGCGAGCTCGAGCGCCTGTCCGGCGCGCAGAGGGTTGGGGCCGAGCGTGAACTGCAGCGAACGCGGTGCGTCGGCGCCCGGCGCCTCGGCGACGAAGCCGCCATCGAGCACGCGAGTGCGTTCACGCAATCGTGGGCCCAGCGCATCGGCCCGCTCGTACAGCACCGAGACATCGCCGTTCGAGATGGGCAGGACGGCGACCGTGGTGCACTCCCCTTCGTCGACCTCGCTCACCAATGTCGCCCGGAAGTCCCAGCCGCGGGCTGCGGTCCAGCGTTTATACCGGACCTGTTGGCCCAGGATTCCGGTGCGGTCGTACACCACATGCAGGCCGCCGACCAGATCCATCGCCAGTCGCGGCGATTGCAGTCCGTAGCCTTGCGAATCAATGCTCGTGTCCCTGGGCGATGGCGCGCCGATGCGGGGGCGCTTCTGGTAGTGGATCTCGTTCACCCCACCGCCGCTCACCTGCCAAACGGTGTGCAGCGTCCCAGCGGTGTCGACCAGCGCGGAGACCGAAGGCTGCGCATTCAGCGTCGCAGGCGCCAGGCGGAAGCGGACCGACAGCCCCGAGTCGGGGGAGTAGCGTGCGCCCCAGATCGTGTGCGAGCCGGTGCCGCGGTCCGGCCACAACAGGAATGCCCGGCCATCCCTGCCGGCGGTGACGATGGGCGGAGTCGGGAGATCGTCCACACCGGTGACAGTGAGGGGTTGGCCGAACGGAGCCGAGTAGAGGAAGCGCATGAACTGCAGCCGCGGTTTTCCCTCGACCTGCTCCAACCAGGCGAGGAACACGCGCCCGGAAGGATCGGCAGCGAGGGCGGGTGAACCACACACATCCAGCGTGTGGGTCAGGACCCGCACCGGCCCCCAGACCCCTCGGATGCGCGTGCGGAAGTGGATCTGCTCGATGCCGCTCGCGCGATCGGTCCACGCGACCGCGAGATCATTGCCGGGCAGGAGCGCAAGGGTGGGTTCGAGCGCGCCGCGGCTGCTGGCGGAGAGCGCCAACGATGTCGACCAGACACCGCCCCGACGCCGTTCGCGCAGGAACACCTGGGGCAGCCCGCTGCGCAGGTCGCTCGTGACGAAGTACTCGTCGCCCTGCGGCGTGATGACTGCTCGGGTTGCAGGGCCGGGGTCGGTGAGCATCGCGGCGCCGGCATCGGTCTGGTCCTGAGCCGTGTTCCAACCGGGCGCGCGCACTCGGAGCAGCGCCTGCACATTCGAACCGGAAAGTTTGATGCCCTCGAGCGCGAGGTTCGTGACGGCGCCATTGACCGCGCGCAGCGGCGGTGAGGTTTCGTCGTCCAATCGGGTCCGGCCCAAGGCGCCGGGGAAGGGGTCCGAAGTGTCGGCTCGGTTGTTGCCGCGGCCCAGATCGAAATCCCCATCGGCCTCCAGGATACGCAGTCCGGGTGTTGGGCCGGTGTTGATCCGGTTGGCTGCGAGGCGCTGGCCGATCAGGGCTTCGTCCACCTGATACACGATGAGTCCGTCCTGGACCAGGGAACGGTCGAAGCTCTGCCGCCGGCGATTCTCGAGCAGGAAGTGTTCGGAGTTCGCTTCGCCTTCGAACCAGAACTCCACGACCGGTCCGCCGCTCGAAAGCGGGGCGATGGTGAGCAGCGTGTCGGACACGGGCCGCACGCGTTCGCTCCAGCCCAGGAACAACGAGGGCCAGGCACCGATGTGGACCGGCGATTCCGGACTGCGATTGTCGCCACCATACGCACCGGTCGACATGAGCGACCAGTTCCCCGGGCCGACATTCGCCGCCCCCCCCAGCGCAGTCGTGTCATACAAGTCGGGCAGTCCCAGCGCGTGGCCGAACTCGTGGCAGTAAACCCCGATCTCGCACAGGGCGCCGGGATGGAACCCCGACAGTTCAGGCAGCACCGTGAAACGGTCGATGCGCACTTTCTGGGTGAACGAGCCGGGCACGAAGTCGTCCGTCTCGATGGCCGCACCATTGCCCCAGCCCGTCGAAGCCCTCGAAGTGATCGACCACATGTTGCGCGTGCTCGTCGAAAGTTCGGCGCCGATCCCCGCATGGACGATCCACACCATGTCGACGAAGCCATCGCCGTCCATGTCGTAGCGCGACCAATCCACCTGCGGGTTCGCGATCACGACCGCGTCGCGCAGCATGCCGAGCGAGTTATTGGGTGTGGAGATGGCGTTCAAGCCGTACGAATCGTTCGCATAGTAATTGCGGTCGTGCGGCAGCGTCGCCGTCGCGACGACCTCCCCACGCACCTTGATGCGCCGCCCCGAGACCCAGGTGTAGTACTCCGTGAACGAGCCTGTGCCGGTGACACCGGTGGTGTCGAAGAGTGCGCGATCCAGGTCCGCGGCGCTGTACCGCAGCGAACTGTCGGTGAACGCCACGCGCACGATGGGGAGCCGCCATTCGATCTGCGCTTGGGCGGCGCTGGTTCCCAGCGGCGTGGGATGCCAGCCCGTATCCAGCAGGCCGTCGAGGAACGCACGCACCACCGGCTCCGGCACCTGCCCCGTGCGCGTGGGGCTGGTGGCGCGGACGGCGGCAGGCGACGCCATCAGAGCGAGGAGGGCGGTCGCAACAGCCAGACCGCATGCAGGGCTGCGATAGGACACGATTCTGGACAATCTCTTCCCGGTGGGAGGGCGGCCCGAGTGCCAGCATTGTCCGTTCGGGCGGGGGGGCGGCGTCAACCCATATTTTCACCACGCTTGCCGGTCGCGTGTGCTAGCGTGGCTCCCATCGTGATGTCCCGGCCCTTGGCTTCCGCCTCCATTCTGTTCGCAACCCTCGTCTGCGCCTCGGCTTGGCTCTCGCCGCCGACGGCGCGGGGCTCGGACCTGCCGCCGCTGCGATCCGCCGAGGCGCCCTCGTTCAGCGCCGATGTGGCCGTCACCATTGATTCCACCACTCGGGCGGCGGTCTCGGTCACGATCACGGTGCCCTATACCGAACTCAATTGGCGGCGTGTTCCCGAAGGGTTCGGCGCAGGGGCCGGCTTCAGCGTCGAACTCGCGCCCAGCAAGGGGAGCCGTCTGTACGGCGACGCCTGGGAGAGCCGCTTGTTGCTCCCCGACTACGCCAGCGCCGCAAGTCCCCAGAACAATCTCAGCGTCACCCGCTCATTTGATGTGCCGCCCGGGCGCTATCGCGTGCGTGTGCGCGTCCGCGATGTCAACTCCGAGCAGGAATCCCGGGCGCAGGACGAGGTCCGCGTCGAGGATCTGGGCAAGGTGCCCGTCGGCTTCGCCGATCTGCAACTCGGGGTGCTCGACTCGTTGGGCAGCTTCGTCGCCGTGCCCACGCGCCGGTTCGGCTACAACGCCTCGGACATCGCGGCGCGGGCCGCGCTGTTCGACCGTCGGGCTGGCGAGTGGCCGCGGGTCGAGCACTTCCGCTACCGGATCGTGGACGACTCGGGCAACCCCATCCTGACCGGCGACACGCTGGTGACGCTGCGACGCTCGGCGGACGCGGTCAGCATCGCCCCCAGCCATCCCGAGATCTTCATTGGGACCTATCTGTTCGAACTGGAACTTGTCGAGGGTAAATCCCGCTGGCGCACCTCGCGCTCGTTCGATGTGGAGGAGAGCGGGCCGCCCCGGGGCAAGCAGTTCGACCAGATGCTCGAGGGCTTGGCCTACATCGCGGATGCGGCCGAGGTCGACGCCATGCGCGGGCGCAGCGGGGATGAGCAGGCGGCGTTGTGGGAGCGTTTCTGGAAGCGTCGCGACCCCACGCCTGAGACCGCTCGCAACGAATACCAGCTGGAGTTCTTCCGCCGACTACGCTACGCCGACCAGCACTTTCAGGGATTCGGCCCGGGCTGGCGTTCGGACATGGGGCGCATCTATATCCACTACGGACCGCCCGACCAGATCGAGCAGCGCGCTGCCACCGCCGCTTCGCCGCAGTACGAGCTCTGGTTTTACAACCAGCCTTATCGCCGGTTCGTGTTCGCCGATCGCGAAGGGTTCGGGCGCTTCAGCTTGATCAGTCCCTCGATCGAATGAGCCCCGTGCGCCCGACGCACGCCGTGGTGACGCTCCCCGCGCTCGACCTTCGGCCCCGCCCTGCACACCAAGCGGAACTGGGCTCGCAGCTGTTGTTGGGCGAGGTGGTGCAGGTCCTCGCTGCCGACCGGGCGGGACAATGGTTGCGCGTGCGCAACGAAGCCGATGGTTATGCGGGTTGGGTGCGCGATTGGGGCCTGGTGCCGTGCACCTCGGGCCGCGCGGAGCGCTGGCGGGCGGCCGCGCAGTGGTTGGTGCTGGCCCCGTTCGCGCTCTCCCGGGTCGAAGCGGGCGGTGGCGCCACGCTCTCACCCCTGTTCTTCGGGGGTCGCCTGATCGCGGGCAGGAAGCGTGGCGGGCAGCGGCCGATCGAGCTTCCGGATGGCCGCAGGGGCTGGGTCGACGCCGAGTTGCTCCGCCCGGTCACGAGCCGCCCCCCCGATCCGATGGCGCGGATCCGGTCGCTGCTGGGTACGCCCTACCTCTGGGGAGGCCGGACGCCGGCGGGGTACGATTGCTCCGGGTTCGTGCAACAGGTGCTGCTCGAGCAGGGGCTCGCGCTGCCTCGTGATGCGCATGAGCAATGGCTCGCCTGCAAGCCGCTGCCGCACGGACAGCCAGCAGTGCTCGGCGACCTGGGTTTCTTCAGCGTGCGTCGCACGGGCCGGATGAGCCATGTGGGATTGGCGCTGGGCGGGGACTGGTTCGCGCATGCGCGCGGGACCGTCCGCGTGGACTCGCTTGACAGCTCCAGCGCTATGTACCCCAAAGACTTAGCAGCCCAG
>JANLOU010000285.1:0-3504 GCA_031366735.1 Candidatus Eiseniibacteriota bacterium | reverse complement strand
GCGCGCCGCCAACGGGATGTCCTCACCCGCAATCCCAAACGGTCCGGTGCCATCCAGCTTCTCGTGGTGATAGGCCGCGATCCGTGGCACATCCCGCAACTCGGAGGGGTACTCGATCATGTCGAGGATGCCCTGCGTGTGAGCCGCGTGCCGGTCGACCTCCTCACGCTCCTCGAGCGTGAGCTTGCCCGGCTTGAATAGCACCTCGTCGCGCACCCCCTGCTTGCCCAGATCGTGCAATAGCGCCGCGACCGAGAGCACATCCAGTTCACGCTCGTCCAAGCGCATTCCCCGCCCGATCTCGACCGCCACGGCCTGCACGCGTTCGCTGTGGCGCGCTGCCTCGGGGTCCTTGAGGGAGAGCGAATGCACGAGCGCGTGAATGGTCGATTGGAACGCGCGCCGCTGCTGCTGGTGCATGGCCAGATGCTCGAGCGCAAGGCCCACCTGGCTCGCGAACACCGAGAGCAGGTCCATGTCCTCGCGAGTGAAGCGGCCCTTGCCCGGGTGCCGCACATCCAGTTGGATCACCCCGAAGGCGCGATCATTGCCCATCAGCGGCGCGCAGATCGCCGTCTCGAGTCTCGACAACAGAATGCTCGCAGTGGCATCGATGTGCCCCTGCCCGTGCACGAAGAGGATGGCGCAACCTTCGGACATGACTCGCTCGACGATCGCGCGCGACGCCGCCACCGGTGGCGTTGCCCCGCCCCGTTCTCGGGCGATTCGCGTGCGCAGTTCGCCGTTCTCGGGGTCGAGCGTGGCCAGCACATGATGGGTCGCGTGCGGGAACGCGTGGAACGCGCTCTCGGTGATCACCGCAAGCAGTTGGGCTTCGTTGTTGCGAGCAGCAGTCGTGTCACGGACCAACCCGAGCAGGAGCTCAGCCATGCCCGCGTCGGAGCGAATGACCTGCCCCTGCACATCCTGCCACTCGGCCGCCGGCCGCCAGGCCAGCACCGTGGGCTCGAATGCGTCATTGCCCGCGAAAAAGGCTCGGCCGTCATCCGCGGGGCTGGCTCGTGATTGCTCAGGAGGAACCATAGCCTCATCCATCGGCCTGTCCGCCCTCGGTCTTGAGGGTGCAAGCGACCCGCCGCGAGGCTGAAGTCCGCCCCTTCCCCTGCCGATGACCTTGGGGTGACGGATCGAACCTCGTGGCGTGCGCCGCGGACGTCCCCCCAGTTGTCTGGAGGCCAGGCATGGATTCCCGTGAACCGCTGCTGCTGACCATTCGCGCGCTCACTTCGGTGATCGATGCGGCCGACCCGCTCACGCGCGGTCGCTCGTTGCGGATCGCGCGCTACGCCGTCCGGGCCGCGCAGGAACTGGGCGCGACCGGCGACGAACTCATGACGATCGAGATGGGCGCACTCCTGCACGACCTGGGTCGCAATGCCATCCTGAACGATGTGCTCATGCGCCCGCGCCCGCTGGATGCCGGTGAGCGCGCCGTGGTGCAGACGCATCCGGCGATCGGGTGGGAGATGCTCAAGGATATCCCGGGGCTCGAGGAAGTGGCGGAGATCGTCCACACCCATCACGAGCGGCCCGATGGCAAAGGATACCCGCGCGCCTTATCGCAGGACCATATCCCTGTCGGCGCCCGCGTGATCATGGTGGCCGCAGCCTACGATGCCATGACCGAGGATCGCCCTTATCGCCGCGGCCTCACGCCGCGGCAGGCGTGCGAGGAGTTGCGGCGCAATGCCGATACGCAGTTCTTCCCCGATGTGGTCAATGCGTTCGTGCAGTTGCATGATTCGGGCCGACTCTGGGAAGGCTTCAGCAAGGAAGAGTTGGACCTGTATGTGCGCCGCAGTGATCTGGCCTCGGCGGCCTGAGTCCCGCTTCGGTGAGCGACGCGGCGCAGCCTTCTGGTAGGCTGCGCCGCGTGATTGTTTCCCGCTTCCCACTTGTGCTGTGCTCCATGGCGGCGCTGGCGATGTCGGTTGCGCTCGTGAGTCCCGCGCACGCCGGCTCCCGGAGACCTCGGCTCATGCGCTATCTGGCGCTCGGTGATTCGTACACGATCGGCGAGGGCGTGCCGGCGGCGGGCCGCTGGCCCATGCAACTGGTCGCGGGGCTGCGCGCCGCGGGCCTCCTGGTGGCCGAGCCGGAGATGGTTGCGCGCACCGGGTGGACCACCGACGAGTTGGATACCGCCATCACCGCCGCCGCCCCTGCGGCCGGTTGTGAGTTGGTGACGCTGCTGATCGGCGTGAACAATCAATACCGCGGCCGGGATCTCGCGGAGTACCGCTTGCAGTTCGCAGCGCTGCTCGAGCGCGCCGTGGGTTTTGCCGATGGGCGTGTCGAGCGCGTGATTGTCGTGAGCATTCCCGACTGGGGCGTGACCGCGTTCGCCGAGGGCCGCGACCGCGCGAAGATCGCGCGGGAGATCGATGCCTACAACGCCGCGGCGAGGGCGATCACCGCGCAGCGCGGTGCGCGCTGGGTGAGCGTGACCGAAGCCTCGCGCCGTCACGGCGCGGACGCCCGGTACCTGGCCGCCGACGGACTGCATCCGAGCGCCGCGGCCTACACGGAGTGGGCGGCGCTGGTGCACAAGCCAGCGCGCGAAGCGCTGGCCAAACTCCATCCATGAGAACAGCCGGCTCCCCCACGGAGGCCGGCCGCTCGCATGGAGTGCGGATCCTGCCTCAGCTGGGCAGTACCACCCGATCGAGCACATGGATCACGCCATTGGACTGGTAGCCATAGGTGCTGATGTTGGCGACCTTGCCGGCCTCGTCCTTGAGCAGATGTTGCTGGGCCCGTTCAGCATGACCCAGAGCTTACCCCCGCTCACGGTCGTCAGTTCGGCAGTGCCGCCGCCCTTCTCGACGAGCTTGCGAAGCGCCGCAGCGTCCAGACGCCCTGCCACCACATGATAAGTGAGCACCTTGGTGAGCGTCGCCTTGTTCTCGGGCTTGAGCAGGGTTTCCACCGTACCGGCAGGCAGATCCTCGAACGCATCGTTCGTGGGCGCGAACACCGTGAACGGTCCCTTGCCCTTCAAGGTCTCGACCAGACCCGCAGCCTTCACTGCGGCCACCAGCGTGGTGTGATCTGCCGAGTTGACGGCGTTATCGATGATGTCCTTCTGGGCCAGCATGGCCTGACCGCCCACCATGGGATCCGCCGTCATCATCGACTTGGCCTGCGCCAGCGCCTCGGTGGGGTCGGTCGCCCCTGACGCTGTTCGTGCTCTTTACGCAGCGAGGGCGGTCGTGGATGAGGAGCGTCAAGCTTGACGATTGCGCCACACCGCCCGGGCACTTGCCTCATCCCAAAGCACGATGTCAGCCGTAGAGAGGGTGTGAACCTGAGACCTCGAGGACACCGCCCTCACGAAAGGACCGCAGTCATGAAGACTTGGATGCTGCTCATCAGTCTGGCGGTATTCGCTGCGGTCGCCCTGGCGGCCACGCGCCCTCCCGCGACCGCTCCGGCGGCCCAGAAGCGTATTCACGCAACCACCGCTCCTGCCGTGCCGCTCAC
>JANLOU010000278.1:0-2567 GCA_031366735.1 Candidatus Eiseniibacteriota bacterium | reverse complement strand
CGGCGTGGCCCTGCTGGCCCCGGCCACTGCCGTATGGGGGCAGGCGCCGGAGAGCCCGCTCCCGTCCGCGCCGGCCGAACTGGCATTGGTGGTGGGCCGCGTGAGTGTCACGGGCAATACCTTCACCGACAGCCTGCGCATCCTTCGGACCTTCGAGGTCCCCACCGGGGCCCGTTTCTCCACCGACATGGTTCGCCGTGGCACGCGCAAGTTGATCGCGCTGGGATTGTTCAGCGACATCAAGGTCGATCGCAGCATCCATGAGGGCACCATCGACCTGACGGTGATCGTGACCGAACGGCCGCGCCTGAAGAGCATTCATTTCACGGGCAATAAGAAGCGCGAGGATGTGGACCTCGAGAAGAAGCTCTTCATCAAGGCGGGCGAGACCTACTCCAACTCGCAGACCCAGACGCAGGTGGACACACTCCTCAAGTACTACCGGGAAGAGGGCTTCGCGCGCGCCAAGGTAACGCCGCGAGCCGACACGCTCTCCGCGAGTAACGAGGTGGACCTCACGTTCGTGGTCGAGGAAGGCGAGAAAGTCCGCATCACCGATATCGACTTCACGGGGCGCACCGCGTTCTCCGAGAAGGTCCTGCGCAAGGCCATGAAAACCAAGGCGAAGGGCTTTTTCGGCGGCGGAGACCTCAAGGACGAGACCTTCCCCGAGGATCGCGAGAAGCTGGAGGCGTGGTATCAGAACCACGGCTATCGCGACGCGAAGGTGACTGGGTTCGAGCTCAAGCCGGGCCACACGCCGCAACAGTTGACGCTCGTCATCGGGGTGGACGAGGGGCGTCGCTATCAGATGGGGGCCATGCGGTGGGAGGGGAATCAGGTGGTCCCGGCCGCCGCGCTCGAACGGCTCTCCAAACGCAAGGCCAGCGTAGTCTACGACAAGAGCGCCATCGACAAGACCGAGGGCTCGGCCTATGGCGAGTACGCTGAACACGGCTACCTCTATGTCCGGGTCGAAGCGGTCGAGACGGTGCGCCAGGACTCACTCGTCGATGTGGTCTACCAAGTGACCGAAGGTTCCCCCTCACATGTCCGGCTCATCAGTATCGTGGGCAACAAGGGCACGCGGGAAAAAGTGATCCGCCGCGAGATCGATATCCACGAGGGCGATCGCTTCCGTCGTTCGGCGCTCGTTCGCAGCCAGGGCGATATCATGCGTCTGGGGATCTTCGAGGAGGCCATCCCGGACTTCTCCCCCGCGGACAGCACCGATGTGGATCTGGTGTTCCGCGTGAAGGAGAAGCAGGTGGGTACTGCCTCGGCCGGGGCTGGCTTCACCAACGAGAGTGGGCTCACCGGATTCCTGGAGGTCGGCCACTCGAATGTGCTCGGCAATGGCCAGAATCTGGCGCTGCACCTCGAGCGTGGGGGGAAGCGTGAGGACTATTCGCTCAGCTTCACTGAGCCTTGGTTCCACGATTCGCCGACGCTGCTGGGGTTCTCCGCCTACAACTCATTCCGCCAACTCACGGAATACGATCAGCGCCGCCGTGGCGGATCGGTGCGGATCGGGCGGCCGCTCCCATGGCCGGACTATTCCCGCGGCTCACTTTCGTACACGCTCGAGAGTCTGCAGATCGACCATGTGCGATCGGATGTCACGATTGGCGGCATCAAGGTGGGGCAGCCCCAGCTGACCAGCACGCTGGAAACCAACTTCCTGCGCAACAGCACCGACAATCCGTTCTATCCCACCAAGGGCACTCGGCTCTCCGCGAATGACGAGTTCACAGGCGGCATCCTCGGGGGTGACCTCAGCTACCTGCGACACCGCTACGAGGGCCGCGTGTACCTCCCTTCGATCCTCAAGGGAATCACCACGATGACGCGCTTGCGCGTTGGCAGCGTCGGTCAGTACCCGTGGAAGAACAACTCCTTCCCGGATTACACCCGGTTCCGGCTTGGCGGTGGCAACACCCAGGATCCCTTGCGTGGATATCTGGACTACCAAGTGGTGCCGAGCAAGTTCGTGCAGGATGTGATCATTGGCAAGACGATCGCGAAGATCGATTCGATCACCACGCCGGGGGTGCGCGACACCAGTTACAACAACATTACCTCGCGCCGCCGTTACCCGGGTGGCCGCTACATGGCACTGTTCACCTTTGAACAGCAGTTCGCGATCGTCCACCCGCTGCACGGACTGTTCTTCATGGATGCGGGCAATACGTGGGACCTACGCTCTGACATTTTCCCGCTGAACCTCAAGGTGGGCGCTGGGTTCGGGCTCCGCATGGAGATTCCGCTGCTGGGGAATGTCGGGTTCGATTATGGCTACGGATTCCAACGGGATGACGGGCCGAAGTGGGCGGGTCACTTCCTGCTCGGCAACGTCAACTTCTAGCGAGGCCGCATGCGAAACTTCGCTCGTCTGTTCGGTTTGACGCTCGTGCTGACCATGCTGTCCTCCAGCTTGCTCGGTGCGGCGGAGCTGCGCATCGGCTACATCGATTCCTCGCGGATCTTCCTGGAATACAAGGATGCTCAGGAGGCACAGAGTCGCTTCGATCGCCAGGTCCAAGGTTGGCGCGACGAGGCGGTCGAGA
>JANLOU010000257.1:0-5347 GCA_031366735.1 Candidatus Eiseniibacteriota bacterium | reverse complement strand
GCAAGAGCAATGTGCTGGGAATGGGATACAGCGATCTGGACGGCGAGGTCGCGCAGATCGTCTGTTCTGCGCTGATCACCGCGTACACGGAATATCGACAGAACCGTCTGTCCGTGGGCAAGCCCGAGGGGTTCTTCGAGGGGGAGATCCAGAAACTCGACCACGATCTGAACATGCGGCTCTCGGAGCGCAGCCAGTATTCCACCCGCAGTGGCGTGACCGACCCCGAGGGGCAGTCGCGCGCCTGGGGGGACCAGCTTGGCGTGCTCGAGCAGAGGGAGAACGAAACCTCCGCGGAGTTGGCCGAGGCGCAGGCTTCGCTCACCTCCATGCGCGAGATGCAGCAGCACCCCGAGATCGACCTTCCCACCCTGGGGATGCCTTTCTCGAATGAGGCCGCGCTCGTCAGCCTGAAGCAGAAGATCGTGGAGCAGCAGACTCGGATCGCCAACCTGCGCGAACGGTTCCGCGATGACGCGCCCGAAGTCGTCAATGCGCAGGAGACCCTAGAAACGCTACAGGCCCTGCTGCGGCGCGAGGTCGAGGCCCGGCTGACCATGTCGCAGTCGCGCATGGGAGTGCTGAGGTCGCGGCTGGAGATCTATCACAAGGACATCGCCGCCCTGCGCCAGAAGCTCGCGGGCATTCCCCAGAGTCTGCGCTCGATCGATGAACTCGACGCCGAGATCAAGACACTGCGCGTTCGCTATGACGAGTTGGCGAAGGCGCGCGATCTCGCGCGCATCACCGCGAATACGACCCATGGCTTCAATGTCGTCCTCCTGAATCCCGCCGGCCCGCCGGTGCCGCAGAACACGCGCGACTATGTGCGCCTTGCGCTCGCGCCGGCCTTCAGTTTGGTCGTGGGCATTGGTCTCGCATTCTTCCTGGACGGGCTGGATCTCACGGTCCGCACCGCCAATCAGGCCGAGGAGTACCTCGAACTCCCGGTGCTGGCATCGCTCTCGGATCGTCGCAACAAGCGTGGATAGGCGTCGTCCACCGCACCCGGAGAACCCATCGCCATGACCCGCATCTTCGACGCGCTCAGGAAGGCCGAAGCCTCCCGCTCACAAGGGGCTGCGCCACAGGCCTCCGTCACTCCGATCGGTCCCCCGCATGGGGCATCGAGCGCACGCGCCATGCCGCCATTGCCCGCGCGCAGTGGCTCCGAGCTGCGAGTCGCCATGCCGCTGGAGGGCAGCCTTGAGCTGACCGCCGACACGGTGCGTGAGATGACGGCACTGCGCGTCACACTGGAGTCTTCACTCGCGGACCGCATCCCGCGCGTCGTGATGTTCTGCAGTCCGCAGGGCGGCGAAGGCACGAGCACGGTCAGCCTGCAATTCGCGCAGGTGCTGGCGCGCGACACCGCGATCCGCCCGCTGCTCATCGATGCCCATGTGCGCCGGCCGGTATACGACCTGGACCCCACGCATCGTGCCGCACTGCTCGACCCGCGGTTGACGAAACACCAGAAGGCGCCCGCGGCCGGCCAGATGCCGAACTTGTTCGTGGTCCCGACCGCGGAGGAGTTGCGCCGCGCGGGGATCTTCCAGCCCGCCCAGATGCGTCAGGTGCTCGACGCGACGACTGCGGGATTCGATTGGGTGGTCATCGATGGGCCCCCGGTGCTGGAGTCGCCCGATGCTGCGCCATTGTCGAGTGTCGCGGATGCCGTCGTGCTTGTGGTCCAAGCGGGTCGCACCAAGCGGCCCGTGCTGATCCGTGCGGCCGAGCTGCTCCGCAAGGCCGGGGCGAATGTGATCGGCAGTGTTCTCAATCGCCGGGTGCTCGAGATCCCGGAGTTCATCTACCGCCGCATCTGATTCCCGTCATGTCCCTGCGCTCGACTCTTGCAGCCTCCGTGCGCCCGCCCCACTCGCAACCACCCGCACCCGGAGGGCAGGCATGAGGACTGCGGCTCGCTCCTACGGGGAGCCCGTGGGGCCCGTCGCACCCCCCACGGGCTTCGATGTTTCCAAGGCGTTGGCCGCGGCGATCGCTTTGGCCCGACCGCTGGCGGGGGAGCGTGTCCACGCGATCATCCTTGCCGGTAGCCATGCAAGTGGCGAAGCGGTCTGGGCCACACTCCAGGGCCGCACCCTCTGTCTCTCGGATCTCGATGTGTATGCTGTCCTCGCCGACGCGCGCGAAGTCTCGGCGGCTGAGGCGCGAGCGCGCGAGGGGCGTGCACGATTGCGCACCCCACTGGCGGCGCTGGGATTCGTGGCCCCGCTCGAGTTGGGCTTTGTCACGCGCACCGGCCTGGCGCACATGCCTGCGCGCCCCGGCGTTCTCGAACTGCGCCGTCATGGCCGTGTGCTCGAGGGGGACGCGGCAGTGTTGGGCCAGGTGCCGGCGTGGTCCGCCGCCGATGTGAGTCCGGAGGAGCAGCAGTTGTTGCTCGAGAACCGCGGCTTTGAACTGTTGCTTGCAGCTCCGGGTGTCGCGCGCACTGCCCCCGAGCGGCTATTGGCTCGGCACGCCACGCTCAAGACCGCTTTGGACTTGGCAGGGGTGATTGCGCTCGAGGCCAGTCAGTGGCCAGTGGGCGGCATGGCTCGCTTGGAATGGGCCCGTAGCGGCGGCCTGGATTCGGCGCGTTCCCGCCTGCCACGCCAGGAGGCCGGCGCGACAGCCGCGCTCGATGCGCTCGGTCCGCTCTGGGACGCTGCGCTCGCGTTCCGCGCGAATCCCGAGGCGCTCGAGGATGAAGCGTCGGCGAGGGAGTGGCGGCGTGTGGTGCAGGCATGGTGTGCGATCTCGGGTGCCCGCTGTGGCGTCGGCGCGCGGCTGCACGACCCATGGCCCGCGTTGGTGCGAACGGCGGGGCGCGCCGCTTGGCCACGCCGCGCGCGTCAGGCGCTGGCGTTCTCGTCCCGGACCGGATACGGCCCGGGCCTTGGCGCGCGCTTGCGCCACTTCGCCGCCGGCACGCCGCAGCATCGCGTGCACGGCAGTGGCGCGGTGCTGCTGCACGCCGCCTCGCTTTCGGGCGGCGAGCCGGTGCTTCCCGGCGGGGCGTTGCGTGCACTGTCCTTGCTGGGCGTGACCCACGCCGGGGACTGGCAGAGCGCTCGTTCCGAAGTCGCGCAGGCCTGGGATCAGTGGCTGCAGCTTGGGCAGCGCACGCAGGAGCCCGCGTGAAGCCCGTGATGGTGGTGCTCTTCGTCGACGCGCTCGGCTGGCGCTTGTGCCAGGCGAGGCCGGGGTTCGCGCCAGGATTGCAGCACCGTCGAGCGGTCGACACGATCCTCGGATTCAGCTCGGGCGCGCTCCCGACCGCATTCACAGGTGGGATGCCACAGGAGCACGGTCGTTTCCTCATGTATCGCAAGGCCGCGGGGACGAGTGTCTTTGCGGGTTTCGAACGACTGGCGTGGCTGCCCGCCCGGCTGCGACGCAGTTGGCGCCTGACGCGCTTGTTGACGCGCTTGGTGGAACAACGCGGTGTCCGCGGCTATTTCAACTTGTACGAAGTGCCCCGGCATCGGCTGGCCGCGTTCGATCTGGCGGAGCAGCAGGACATCTTCCGCCCCGGGGGCCTCCCCGTGGACTCGCTCTGGGACAGTCTCGAGCGCCGCGGGATCGCGTGGCAGGGCTGGAACTGGCGCACCCGGGAGAGTGAAGCCCTCGAGTCGGTGCGTGAATGCATCCGGTCCGGGGACGAGGATCTCCTGTTCCTCTACACGGCCGAGTTGGATGCCACGCTGCATCACGAAGGGTCCAAGGGCATTGGAGTGCAGGCCAAGCTCGAACTCTATGACGCTTGGTTGGCCAGTGTGCAGCAGGCCGCGAGCGAGCGGGGACGACCCCTCTGGTTCTACCTGTGTTCGGATCACGGCATGGTGGATGTGACCCGCACGAGCGATGTGCAGGCGGTGCTCGCTCCACTACCGGCGCGCGATGGGCGCGACTACGATGTCTTCCTCGACTCCACCATGGCCCGGTTCTGGTGGCGCAATACTCCTGCCCGCGAATGCGTCCGTGCTGCGCTCGGCGAGTCGCAGGGCGGGCACTGGCTCACGCCCCAGGAACTCCAGGACGCGCACTGCGCCTTTGCGGACCATGCCTATGGCGACGACTTGTTCCTGCTGGACCCTGGCGTCCTGATGCTACCTTCCTACATGGGAACGCAACCGCTCGCGGCGATGCACGGCTATGACGCGGCCCATCCCGACATGGCCGCGCTGTTGGCGTCCAACCGTTCGATCCCGGAGACGCTCACCCACCTTCGCCACCTGCGCGGGTTCCTCGAGCACGAGTTGGACGAACTCCAGGCGGTGGGCGCGTGAAGCGGGGGGAGATCGCACACAGCATCACCCGCGGGACTTTCTACCTCGCCATCGAGAAGGTCGTGGCACTGGTCTCGACCTTGGCCTACATCGCCCTGCTCTCGCGCTGGCTGGGGCCGACCAAGTACGGTGTGTTCTCTGCCGCATTCGCGGTGGTCGGGTTGGCCACGGTGCTCACGGGCAACTTCGAATCCTTCCTCGAGCGCTATGCCGCCGAATACCAGGCGCAAGGTCGTCTGGCGTTGTTGGCGCGCGCGCAGCGTCTGGCGCTGGCGCTCAAGCTCGGGCTTGGGCTGGTGGCGTGTGCCGTCCTGTGGGCGGTGACACCGCGCGTCGTGGAACACTTCCGCATGCCTGAACTGGCGACGCTGTTACCGTTGCTCTCGCTGTTCGTAGCGACGGACGGGCTGGCCACGACCGGCCGCGCGGTGCTCTACGGACTGCAGCGCTTCGAGTGGGTCAGCGGACTTTCCCTGGTGTTCAATGTGGGCAAGACGCTGCTTGTGGGCTCGCTCTGGGGCATGCGCCATGGACTCAAGGAGCTGGCCTTGGGACTCTCGGTGCTGACCGCGATCCAGGCCCTGATCATGTGCGGCGCAGCGTTCTGGGCGCTGCACGCCGCCCGCCGCGCGGCGCCCGGCGATCCCGCCTCCGAGGCCGAGCAGGCGCGCGCCCCGTTGTTGCGACCGATGGTCCAGTACTGTCTTCCCCTGTTCGGGGCGCGTGCGTCCTTCCTCTCGGGACAGAACCTCGGCATGGTGATCCTGGGCCGGGTGCTGGAACCTGCGGCGCTCGGTTACTTCAAGTTCGCGTTCCAGATGGTGGAGCGCTTCGTGGAACTCGTGCACACCATCCCGACCTCGCTCCTGCCCTCACTCACGCATCTGGTGGCGCGCGAGGAACACGAGCGCCTGCGTAATGTGTTCGATCAAGCATTCCGGCTCGTGCAATTGGTCGCGGTCATCCTTTCCTTCGTGCTTTTCGCCTACGCGCGCGAGTTGACGCTCTGGCTCGGAAGCCCATTGTTCGAGCCGGCGGTGCCCGTGCTG
>JANLOU010000255.1:0-4496 GCA_031366735.1 Candidatus Eiseniibacteriota bacterium | reverse complement strand
CGCACACCACCGCGGTGACCACGAGCATCTCGCCCAACTTCAAGATTGTCGTGGTCACCGCGGTGGTGTGCGCGGACTGGACGACGAAGGCATTGCCGGTGGATGTCTGCGCATTCGTGAGATTGATCTGGAGATCGCTGTCGCTCACGCGCGTCTGCGATGTGGCGCCGGTGCCGGCGATCGCATCGACCGTGCTGCCGCCGCCCGGAGCCGTGACGACCAGGTCGTACACGCCTGTTTCCAGATACCCGAACGAATAGCCGCCCACAGCATCCGAGGTCGTGGTGGCAAGCGTGGTCGCGCCCTGCTTTAGCGTCACCGTGAAGCCCGCCAGCGGCGTGCGATCGGCGACAGTGCCCGCGAGTCCGTCGCAGTCGTCGGCGACCGTTCCGGAGATCTGCCCGTAGGTGTAGGTCAGCTTATTGACCCAGGTGCCGAATGTGTTCGTGCCCTTGGTGTATTGCCCCGCGTACCACGCGACCGATCCGCTCGGGCCGGAGGCCGAGGCGTCGTTGTCGATTCCGGTGTAGTCCCCCCACCGGGTATGCGCGGTGGACGACACGCCGGCCTTGAGCAACGCGCTCGATTGCAGCGTTGCTTCGCCGCGCCGCTTGCCTGTGGCATAGGCGGAGGGGTATTCGGTGCTGCTCGAGCGATCGAACCCAAGGAACACGGTGCCGACGGAATCCACGGTGACGGCCGGGTAGTAGTAGAAGGTGCCGGTCGCGCCGTAGGTCTCGTCGGTCAACACCACTTGATCGCTGGTCCGGAGCCGGAACAAGCGCAACGCCGAGACCTGGCCGCCCAGATTCGCCGCGGTGTGCCATGCGCACACGAGCACTCCGCCACGCACATAGAAGTCGGTTGGCCGACAGTCGTTGGTGGGCACCAGCGTGGCGCTTCCCTTCTGCACGGCATCGGGCGGCGGGGTGTAGGTGGCCACGGTCACGCGCGTCCCAGCGGACAACGCAGGGGCGGATGGCGTGCCGGTGATGGTGCGGTAGGTGACATTCGTGCCGCCGGAAGTGCGCACGCACAGCAGGTGGATGGTGTTGTCGCCAGCGCTCAGATTGCGTGCGGCCTTGGTGACGAAGAGGTCGTCGCCATCGCCGCCGGGCGGAGCGGCGAAGTTGAAGAAATCCACATACGAGAGCGTCGCGCCGGAGTAGGCGGCGGCGCGATCGAGGATGCGGATCTTCTGGTACTGGTAGGTATCGCCCGCGAACGAGAACATCTGTCCGGTCATGGCGATCTTGTCGTCGCTGACGCCCACGGCCTGATAGTCCGCCCAGTTGCTGCTGGGGGTGACACCGTTCAGGGTCATGTCGAACTTGTACAACCACCACGCCCCGCGCGCGTCGTTGGTCTTGCTGATGGCGAGGTAGAAGTTGGAATAGTTGGGCACCGTGCCCTGCGTGAAGCACAGCGCCACGAAGCGACCTCGCAGCGCATCGTAGTAACACTGCGCATCCGAGATGGCCCCTTCGGCGCCCGGCACGCCGAAGAAGGTGGCGCCGTTCGTCTCGACCTTGTTGGTCCCGTCCTTGTTCGTGACGGTGATGCTCACATTGCCCGCCGAGAAGATATTGAGCGGGCCTGCGGCGACCGTGGGCTCACTTGGGATGTAGGGCCCTTGCGAGATGCCGTCGAAACCATTGTTGATGCTGGGCGCGAGTGGCGACAGATCGGGCTGTGCCGCGAAACCCCGCACGCCGGTGGTGCGGTCCAGCGTCACCATGCCGAGCCGGTCAGGCGTGAGGCCCTGCGGGTTCAACTTGAGCGCTTCGACGCGTTCCTCGGTCTCGCGGTTGATCCCCTCGGGTTTGCGCTTGCTGATCAGCCCGAGCGCGTCACCACTGCGCCCCGGAAGTGAGCGGAACTCGAACGAGCGGGGCGTGATGGATCCGCCCATGGCGCGCGTGGAGCTCGCACTCGCTTGTTGTGCGAACGCACGGAGCGGGAAGCTGGAAAGCAGGATCAGGGCGGCGAGCGCGCCGGAAAGCATGCGCTTCATGGAAGTGGCCTCTTCGGATGCGGGGATACCGGGATGTGGGCGCAGGGCGCGTGGATTCCCCTTCATCGTACGCTGTTGCGGCGGCGCGGCTCCAGAGGAATCCAGTCCCCGCGCAGGTTCTGCGCAGGAATCGAGTCAGGAGCCGCGAATACCTTAGGTTTTCACCTCCCGAAGCGCTGCCGCGAAGTTCAGGCGTCCGCCCGGCTCTGGTGTTGCTCGATCAACTTGTCCACCACCTCGGGCTCGGCCAGGGTGGTGATATCACCCAATCCGGTGTACTCGCTCGCTGCGATCTTGCGCAGGATCCTGCGCATGATCTTGCCCGAGCGGGTCTTCGGCAGGCCTGGGGCGATATGGATGATGTCGGGTGCAGCGAACCCACCGATCGCGGTGCGGACCTGTTCCTTGAGCGCGCCCTGCAACTCGGCGCCTCGGTTGCCGACATAGCCGTGGTTGAGGACCACATAGGCGTAGATTCCCTGCCCCTTGATGGGGTGCGGATAGCCCACCACCGCCGCCTCGGCCACGGCTTCGTGCGCCACCAGGGCGCTCTCGACTTCGGCCGTGCCCAACCGGTGGCCCGACACATTGAGCACATCGTCGATGCGTCCGGTGATCCAGTAGTAGCCGTCGGCGTCGCGCGTGCAGCCGTCGCCGGTGAAGTAGTAACCGGGATATTGCGTGAAGTAGGTGTTCTTGAAGCGCTCGTGGTCACCGTACACCGTGCGCGCCTGGCCGGGCCACGGCGTGGCCAGACACAGCGCGCCGCTCACGCCATTGCCCTCGAGCACCGTGCCCTTCTCGGGATCCACGATCACGGGCTTGATCCCGAACAACGGCAATGTGGCCGAGCCGGGTTTGGTGGGCGTCACGCCGGGTAGCGGTGAGATCAGGATGCCGCCGGTCTCGGTCTGCCACCAAGTGTCGACCACGGCGCAACGCGCGTCGCCCACCACATCGTGGTACCAGCGCCAGATCTCGGGGTTGATGGGTTCGCCCACGGATCCCAGAATGCGGAGCGAATCGCGCCGGTAGCGTTTCACCGGCTCGTCGCCCGATTGCGCAATGGCGCGCAAGGCGGTGGGCGCGGTGTAGAAGATGTTGATTCCGAGGTCGTCCACCATGCGCCAATAGCGTCCGGCGTCGGGGTAAGTGGGGATGGACTCGAACATCACTGTGGTGGCGCCATTGGCGAGCGGACCGTAAACGATATAGGTGTGCCCCGTGATCCAGCCCACATCGGCGGCACAGCAATAGATGTCGCCCGGGTGATAGTCGAACACCAACTCGTGCGTGGTGGCGGCGTACACCAGGTATCCGCCGGTCGTGTGCAACAGCCCCTTGGGTTTTCCGGTCGAACCCGAGGTGTACAGGATGAACAATGGATCCTCCGCGCCCATCCACTCCACGGTGCAAGTCGAGCGTTGGCGGGCCATCTCCTCATCCAACCAGTGATCGCGTCCCGCGACCATCGGCACCTCGTGGTCGGTGCGGCGCGCGACGAGCACGGTCTCGACCAGGCTCATGCCTTCGATCGCTTTGTCGGTGATTGCCTTGAGGGGAATGTGCTTGCCGCCGCGCATCCCTTCGTTGGCGGTGATCAGGACCTTGCAGCGGGCATCCACGATGCGGTCACGCAGCGACTCGGCCGAGAAACCGCCGAAGACCACCGAATGCACCGCGCCGATGCGCGCACATGCGAGCATGGCGTAGGCGGCCTCGGGCACCATCGGCATGTAGATGCAGACGCGGTCACCTTTTTTCACGCCGTGCGCAAGCAGCACATTCGCCAGCCGGCAGACCTCGTGCTTGAGTTCGCGATACGAGATGTGGCGGTACACGCCTGGTTCATCGGCGGCCCAGATGATCGCGGTCTGCTCGCCTTTGGTTTCCAGATGACGATCCACACAGTTGAAGCAGGCGTTCACGCGACCACCCGAGTACCACGCGAAGTCGATCTCCTGATAGTCCGCATCCAGCACCGAGTGCCAAGGATGGAACCAGTCGATCCGCTCTGCTTGCTTGGCCCAGTAGGCCTCGGGGTCCTCGAGCGAACGGCGATAGAGCTTCTCGTAGGCTTCCATGCTGTTCAGGTGCGCGCGATCGCGGATCTGCGGCTTCACCTTGTACATGTCCTGCGACACGGCGACCTCCGGGCATGGGCTGGGCGCAGCGCGGTCGGCGCGCGCGATCGTTTCTGCGGACCACGCTGAGCGTACGGCGAGCAGGGCCAACGGCAAAGCCAGCAGCGGCGGCGAGCGGTCGACGAGTGGATGCCGAATCAGCGAAAGTCATCTAATGTAGGTCGATGCGCCTGTACTCGCTGATATTCCGCTCGACTGTCGGGCTGCTGCTCGCGCTTTCATTCGTGCCCTCCTCAGCCGCGCGGGCCGAAGTCCCACCCGGCACCCGCGATTCGCTCACGCTCTATCTGGATGGCCTCGCCGCGTTCGGATTCGCGGGCCAGATCGTGGTCGCCGAT
>JANLOU010000251.1:0-8748 GCA_031366735.1 Candidatus Eiseniibacteriota bacterium | reverse complement strand
TGGTTTCCTGCGGGTCGGCGGCGCCAAAGTAGAAGGTCTCCTGATGATATTTGTAGGGGTCGATCCGCACATTGTACATCTCGTTGAACAGCACATAGCACGGGCCACCAAAGGCCGGCTGGAAACTGACGGGACTGCCGGAGTTGAGGAATCGATTGCGGAAGATCCGGATGTTCGCGTGCACCGCGTCGGTCTGACTGGCGTCATCGCTCGCGCGGTCGACCAGATTGTTATAGATGTCCGAGTTGAAGGTCCGCAGTCCGGTGCCATCCTGGAGCCCGATGTTGAACCCGTCCCACGCCTCGACGACCTTGTTGTAGCAGATCACGATGCCGTTGCCGCCCACCTTCACGCCATAGCCGCCCGTGCCGTAGGCGCCCGTGCGTCCCACGGTGGCCCACGCGCCGGTCATCTGGATCGTGTTGTCGGCCACGAGCAGATCGCGCAGCGAGTCCCCGTAGATGGCGATGATCGTGAGCGGCTGGCGCAATGGCTCGATACTGCAGCCGCGGATCACCACTCCGACCGTGTTGTGCACCACGACGGGGCGCAGGCAATTGCGCAGCGTCATGTTCTCGATGATCACATGCTGGCGGCGGGACAGGTCGATGCAGTTCGACACACTGCTGGTGCCGCCGTTGCCATCGAGGATGACCAGGCTCTGGTTCGCGCCCACATACGCGATGGGTCGGGTCGCGGTCCCGTCCCGCGTGGGAACGAACCGTGGGTTGTACAGCCCCGGCGTCACGATGAACACATCCCCGGGCGCAGCCGCGGCGTCGGCGGCCGCAAGCCCCTTGAAGGGATCCGTGAGCGTGCCGCTCCCGCCGCCGGCGCCAGGCGCCACATAGCGCACCCGCCCCGTGGGGTCGGGCATGGGTTCGGTGCGCGTGGTCACTCGCACGATACTCTGCGCTGCGCCGCCATCGGGATCGCTCAGCGTCAGGCGCACTTCGTAAGTGGTGGCGGGTGTTAACGAGAACACGCTTCCGGCAAGCAGATTGCCGGGATCCTCGCCATGGCGCCATAGCCCTGTCTCGACCCGCCACAGCGGCTGCGCGGGCTTCCATGCGCTCTGGCCCAGCGGGCGATACTCGGTGGTGACGACGCAGTTGTTATTGTCATCGCCCGTGATCCGCCACTCGAACCCCGCGCACTCCAGCGTGGCGTAGGCCGTGATGCTGCCCGGGACCGTGCTGTTCGCGGCAACCGCTGCGCCCGCCCATAGCATCAACGCGGCAGCGAACGCGAGCGTCGCCGGGCGATGCAACTGGAGTCCGTTCATCCATGAGCGTTGGAGCATTCGGGCAGGATACCGATGGCTCCCTGCGGGGTGTCAACCCTTGGTCCAGCCCCGGAGGCGCGTTGCGCCGCGGCTACTCCAACTCCCAATCCACCCATAGCTTATCCACCACCACGCGCCTGGCTTTTTCCAACTTCGACTGCTCCGCCTGCCACAGATTCCACTGCGCGCCGCTCGCCATTCCTGCGAACTCCGCCTCGGTCTGCTTGCTCGCCGCCTTGGCCGCATCCGCCGCCCAGCCGATATCGCTGCGCACCACGCGGCCTTCGCATTGGTCCAACAGGCGCCGGTACAACGCCCGCGCCGGCATGCGCCACGAACCTTTCGGATTGCGCGTCAGCGCCACCGCGCGATCCACGGGAATGAACGCCACCAGATGCTGTCGGGCCGTCATCTGTTCCAGGCCCTTGCCACTCGCGGTGGCGTTGTGGCTCCCGTGGTGACCGACCTTGTAGAACACCGTGCGCTCCAGCAGATCGGTGGTCCGCACCGTGTGCGTGGCGCCCGCGGCGTCGGGCACTTTCCACTGCATCGCGGCGTCATGCCACGACAACCAATTGCCCTGCTGCGCATCGGCGGGGAACAACAACACTTTGCCATCCGAGATGCGTTCGATCGCCAATGCGAGGCTGGTATTGTTGGTCAGGCTGTCGAGTTGCAGTGCCAGGTCACTCGTGGAGCTCAGCCAATCGTGGTCGATCCGCCGCCATTGCATGGCTTTCGCATCGTATTCGCGCAACAACCGCGCCCGGCTGTCGCGGTCGGCCAACTCGCGACGATGGCGCGGGTCGAACGGGATCTGCGAGTCGAATCGCGCGCGGACCGCACGGTCCTGCTCGCCCGCCGCGAAGGCCGAGTACATCTTGCCGGCCTGTGCGAACTCCGCGGCCGCGCGCAACCCGTTGGTCAGGCTGTAGAGGTCGGGGCTGCCCTTCTCGCCAGTGTCCTGTAACGCCTTCTCGCTCCGCGGCGGCCCCAGCACATAGATGCGGAATCCGGGCAGCCAGGCTTCCTCGCGCAGCTCGGCCGGTTTCAGGAACTCCACCTTGGCGCCGGCTTTGGTGCGCACATAGTCCATCGCGTCATCCACGCCCTTGCTGAACTTGTCGGCGCCCAACTGTTCGTTCGCGCCGAACCACCCGAGCATGCCGCTCACCGCATCCACCGCCAGTGCCGCAGCACTGCCGGCAGGAGCAGCGCGCAGCGCGGGCAGTGCCGTGGCGAGCGCAGCACCCAGGTCCTGCTTCGACTTCGCGATCTTCTGCGCCAGCTTATCGGTGGGGTCCTCGGTCCACGCCATCCACACATGCTTCACCGCGATTGCATCGAACAGGAGCTTCTGCGTTCCGAACCCGGACACATGGTCATGGTGCTCGTGTGTGGCGATCAGCAGGTCCAGCTTGCCGTGCGTCTGCTGCTGGATGTCGCCAACCACCTCGGCGAGCTTGATTCCCGTGGTGGTTGCGCCCAAGGAGCCACAGTCGATCAGCGCATGGCGCTGCGATGCGCCGCTGCCAAAGGTGAGCAGGAAGCAATCGCCCAGACCCTGCCGGTACATCCGCACCCGGACGCGCTCATCCCCCGAGGCCGCGGGGCGGCGGCGGTTGGAGGGCGCCGGCTTGCGGGCGGGTTTCTTCGCGGTTTTCTTGCGGGTGGCCATCGCCCTCTCCTTCACTGGCCCAGATGCAGGCGCGCAAACGGTTCGCGCGCGGGTTGGCCGGGTGCTTCGCCCAGATAGGTTGCGCGCAAGGACTCGCCCTGAGTGAGTGCGAATGTCTGTTGGCGCGTCACGCGCGTCGAGCTGCTGAGGCTCTTGCGGATGGCGTAGCGGATGCGTGAGCGCAACAGGTCCACCACGACCGTGCACCCGCCCTCGAAGAGCATGGTTGCGCCACTGGGCTCGTTCGGGTCCACGAGCACGGTGCGACGCTGCAGCAGTGTCACGATCGCCTGCGGCAGCACATCGCCGTCGGGACCCACGCGCGTGGCGAAGCGCGCCGCGTGCACCTCGAAGGGACCGACGCCATTGTCCTTGGCACTGGGATCGCATTCCAGGCCAAGGAACGCCGCATCCTGAGCGCCCTCGGGGGATTCCTTGAAGTGGCGTCGCAGCCAGGCGTGCAGCTCGCCTCGCAGGGCATGCTGTCGTTCGAACTGCATCTGTCGTGTCTCACCGCCGTCGGGCAGGGATTCCACGAACAGGGCCTCCCCGGCCATACCGCGCAGCCGACCCAGCCGGGCGTTCAACGCCGCGCTCGGCTGCCGGGCGTCGTGCTCGGGCCCGCGCCACAGCAGACTTTCGACGCTCAGCGTGCGTACATCGCGCGGCTGGATGCCGCGGCGACGGAACGCTTCCAGGAACGCCACGCGATACAGCAGGTCATCGTTCGGCACCAGATCGCTGTCCGCAGTGAGGATGGCGCGCAGGTATTCGCCGAAGGTGATGTCCACCGGCGGCACATAGTCGAGCGCGCGGATGCACATGCCCAGCACATGACTCGCGGACTTCGCGGCCTCATTGGCCAGCCGCCCGACCAGGTCGGGGTGGATCTCGCCATCCCCCAGGATGCCGGTGCCGCCGGTGGCCAATCGCACCAGATCCGCGCTGCGGCGTTCGTAGATCGACATGAACGCATCGAACACCGCCGCCACCAGGATCGCGCCGCGTTCGTGCGGCTCCATGGTGCGGGTGTAGTCGGTGGGATCCGGCCGGCGCGGCTGCCACTGATCTCCCACCATCATGCCGATCGCATCCCGCAACGCGCTGCCCCGCCCCGTGCTCAGGCCGAACTGGCGCGCGAGTTGGCCCAGGAAGTTCTCGTGACCGCGGATCGAGCCGCGTGTGCGCGCGATCTGCTCGGCGAGGACATCGGGCAGAGTGAAGTGCTGGAACAACGCCACCAGATCCGCGAACGCCTCATGGAACGCGAATACATCCGCGTTCGTGGGCTCCATGTAGCGCCGATGCATGCCATCGAGGATGGCGTGCGTGGTCTCGTGCGCCACGATGTCGTGGGACAGACAGGTGAACACCATGGGGCCGGCCAGCGCGCCCTCCACATCGGCGGGGGGAAGGAAGTAGCCGAACAGCAGTGCGACGCGCGTGGGCGAGTAATAGGCATTGCGCTCACGCAGGGCATGCGGATGGATCCGCAGACGCTGCACGAAGCACGAATCATCGTGCGGATCCGACCCTGCGCTTGGCGGGCCGGGGCGCCATAGCACGCGCCGTCCCAGCGCCTGCTCGAAGTGACGGATGGTCAGACTCGCCACCGCATAGGTCATCTGCTGGTGGAACTGCGGGGTCCCCTCGCTGGGCGGCAGGCCGTCCTGTGCCAGCAGGCGGGGATCCTCGAGCGAGACGGGTTCGTAGACGCACCCGCTGGGCGGGTCGATATCGACCACCTCGAGATACTCCCCGACCGGCCCCGGCGCGAGCGGCTCCCAGGGCACGCGGAATGTGGTGGTGCTGATCGAAGCGGTCGCCAGTTCGGTGGACAGGCTCGGATCGAGCGAGAACCCACGCAGGCGCCGATAGGGCGGCGCGGGCGGCGTGAACGCTTCGCTTCGCTGCCACGGCGATGGGGCTGGCGGCTCCGCCGGCGCATCGGGGCGGCGCACGGGTCTCGTGGCAGCGCCCCCGAACTGATCGCGTCGCAATCGCTCGACATGCTCGCGCAGCGGCTGCGAGATGTGCGGATGGTCGAGTAGAGCCTCCAAGTATTTCTTGCGCTGTTCGGCGGGAATCGCTTCGGCGGGCAGGTCGGGGTCGGGCACGGATTCCTCGAACGGATTGGGCGCCTCGCGATCCGGCCAGGTCTGCGCCAACTGAGTGGCCTCGAGCGCGAGCATCTGCGCCTGTGGAACTGCCGCCATCCCGAACCCCGTGAGCACTTTGAGGAACGCGAAGCCGGCATCGTCGGCAGGCGTGCGCTGGAGCGATCCCGCCGCCAGGGGCAGCACGGCCAACGCCTGTGCCGCCTGCAGCACACCGTTGCCCAGCTTCTCGAAGTTCCCGCCGTCGGCGAGCTTGTCGGCGGCCATGAACAATGCGTGCCGCACGGCCTCCACCCGCATCCACGGCTCCGGATACTGCGCCGGGTCCAACAACCGCGCCGCGTGCCGCTGCACATACAGTGCCGCCGCGGCGGCCACCTGCGGCGTGGCGGACGATGTGCCGGCGCCGTTCATGCGCACCAGATCCGGGCAACCCAGTTGCGCCCACGGAATATTGGGCGTGAACGCCGAGAGCGCCGTGGCCATCTTGCTCGAAGGTCCGAAGTTGCCTTGCATCATCTTGAGCGGCAGGCCGAAGTAGGGCCGTCGATCGGCCGTCACACCGCACGCCGCGATCACGCGGCGAAAGCGCGCGGGATACACGATGAACCGCGACGGCACCCCGAAGAGCTTGGCCGAGAAGTTGTTGCCCGCGGCGGTCACGACCACGATGCCATGGTCGTACGCGCGATTCACCGCATCGGCCCATGCCTTGGATGCCACCCCGCCCATGCTCATCGACAGCACATGCACGCGCGTGGCGTCGTTGCCGCACAACTGCACCGCGTACTCGAAGCCCTTCGCGACGCCACTCGTCATGATCTGCACCACGGACTCGGCCACGCGCACGGGAACGACTTCGCACTCGGGAGCGCCGCCCAGCGCATCGGCGAAAGCATATCCGTGCGAATCCATGCGGTATGGGCGGCCCGCGAGGATGCCAAGTGTGCCGGTGCCATGTCCCGGGTGCTTCAGGAAGCCGCCATGGCCGGGGTCGCGCGCATCGTTCTCGGCCTGACCCGTGACGAAGTTGTGCTCGAGCGCGATGTGCAACGGCCGAGCGCTGTGCGTGGGGTCGTAGCCGGTATCCAGATGCGCGATGCGGATGCGCTCGCCCGCGGGAGCGGCCCCGGCAAGGCCGCGCGCGGCCCGCAGTCCGCTTCGGTCATCGTCCAGATGCCACGCGAATCGTCCCGGCACATGCGCCAGCGCGCCATCCTGATCCTCGAACTCGCACGCGCCGATCCCCAGCCGTCGCTCGGATTCGCCTTCGTCGCCGACCAGGAAGGACTGGATCAGGTCGGGCTCGATGAATACCCCGTCGGCGGCCGCGAACCCCGCACCCGAGCTGAGCGCCTGGTGCGCCAACTCCCACGCATGCGCCCCGTCGATCGCGCCCTTGGGCCGCGCGACATGCCATGCATGCAACTCGCCCATCCCCACGCCGAGCCCCGCCGGCGCTTGCGTCGGGAACAAGGGCTCCAGCTCGAACTCGACGCCGCCGAATGCAATCGGTTGCGGGGCGAGCGCAAGGGGGTGGGCGCTGGGCATGCGCACGAGCAGCGCGTGAAACGGTAGGGGGCCGGAGCCCGTTGGACGCGCCGTCATGGCCAAGGGGCCTCCAATACCTCACGGACCTTCTGCGCCAGCGCTGCGGGCGTGAATGGCTTCTGTAAGAAGGCACTGGCGGGCTCGAGCGCGCCATTGCGGATCACGGCGTCGTCGGTGTACCCGGACATGTAGAGCACGCGCAGGGTGGGGCGTTTCGCGCGCAGGGACGACGCGAGTTCGCGGCCACTCACATGGGGCATGACCACATCGGTGAGCAGCAGGTGCACATCGCCCTCGATCTCGTGGTCGAGCGCGCGTGCGGCCCAACCGTCCGGCGCGGTGATGACGGAGTAGCCGTGCAGCTCGAGCGTGCGCTTGAAGAGCTCGCGCAGCGCAGGTTCGTCCTCGACCAGCAGGATGGTCTCGGTGCCCGACATGGAGCGCGGCGGCGGCGGGGCGACCACCGCTTCGACAGGCAACTCGGTCTGGGGCAGGTACACCTTGATGGTCGTTCCCAGCCCCGGCTCGCTGTACACCCAGATGAAACCGCCACTTTGCTTGACGATCCCGTACACCATCGCCAGCCCGAGTCCCGAACCTTTCCCCGCTGGCTTCGTGGTGAAATACGGCTCGAAGATACGCCCCTGGGTTTCCGCGTCCATGCCCACGCCGGAGTCGCTCACGGACAGCAGGGCGTACAGCCCCGGGGTCGAAGGCAGATGCGTCCCGACATAGGAGTCGTCCATCTCGAAGGCCGCGGTCTCGATCGTGAGCCGCCCACCTTCGGGCATGGCGTCCCGCGCATTCACCACCAGATTCAGCACCAACTGCTCGAGCTGACTCCGATCCGCGAGCACGGCGCCCGCGCTGGGCGAGAGCTTGGACTGGACCTCGATGTCCTCGCCGATCGAGCGGCGGAGCAGCAACTCCATTCCCGAGACGATCTGATTGAGTTCGTGCGCGCGCATCTCCACGACTTGCTGGCGGCCGAATGCCAGCAGTTGGCGCGTCAGGCCGGAAGCGCGTTCGACGGCATCCTGGATCGCCGTCACCTCCTCGCGTCTGGGGTCACTGGGCGCGAGCGATTGGAACAGGAACTCGCAGCGCCCCGACACCACCGTGAGCAGGTTGTTGAAATCGTGCGCCACTCCGCCCGCGAGCCGCCCCACCGCTTCCAGGCGCTGCGACAATCGGAGTTGTTCCTCAAGCCGTTGGCGCTCGCGTCGCGAGCTGGCTTCGCGCAACTCGCGCTCGATGGCGGGCACGAGGCGCTTGAGGTTGTCCTTCATCACATAGTCATTCGCCCCCGACTTCATGGCGGCCACTGCCAGATCCTCGCCGATGGTGCCGGAGACGAACAAGAAAGGAACATCGGGCTCGCTCTGGCGCAGCACCGCAAGGGCCGCAGCCCCACTGAATCCCGGCAGGTTGTAGTCGCCAATCACGATGTCCCAGCGTTGCCGCCCCAACGCCGCGCGCAGCCCCGCCTCGCCATCCACGCGCTCGTGGTCCACCGCGAATCCCGAGGTGGTCAGCTCGCGCAGGATGAGGGCGGCATCGTCCTCGGAATCCTCGACCAGCAGGACACGCAACTCGGAGTTCATCTCAGATCCTCATCCGGTTCGGTGGAGGCTGATTGAGCAGCAACCAATACAGCCCCAACTGGCGGGTCGCCGCAAGGAAATCGGCAAAATCCACGGGCTTGCACACATAACTGTTCGCACCCAATCGGTATCCTCCCGCCACATCGCGCTCCTCCTTGGAGGAGGTGAGAATCACCACGGGCACCATCTGCGTCCGAGGATCGGCGCGCAACCGGCGCAGTACTTCAAGCCCGTCGAACTTGGGCAGCTTGAGGTCGAGCAGGACGAGGCTCGGGACCTCCGCCTCATCGCGCCCCGAGTATCGCCCGGTGCAGAACAGGTATTCCAACGCCTCTTCCCCATCGCGAGCCACCACGATCGGATTGGTGAGGTTGTTCTTCTCGAACGCTCGCAGCGTCAGGGCCTCGTCATCCGGATTATCCTCGACGAGTAGCAGGACACTGTCCTTCATGGAAGCACTCCCTTCTCACTGGGCCCTTCGAGCGAAAGGCTGAAGGTCGCCCCGAGCCCCGG
>JANLOU010000230.1:0-3821 GCA_031366735.1 Candidatus Eiseniibacteriota bacterium | reverse complement strand
GGCCGCGTTCCGAGTCTAACAGAAGGGTGCGGAGTCGGGCACGCGGATCCTCGACCACCACTTCGATCGGGCTCGGCTCCGTGCGCGCGAATCGCACCACGCCGTGCGCGTCCGTGGCCAGCGTGAGCGAGCCGCCGAGCGTGACCGGCACACTTGGCGCCGGATGCCCTTCGGCATCGAGCAGGGTGAGCGAGTCCATGGGCCACGGCGTGGCCGGATCGAAATCGCGCGCGAGCGCCAGATACAGCGCGTAAGCCTCGGCGCGCAGTCGGCTTGGAGACTGCAGTGCCGTCTCGCTGCTGTCGATCCGCGCGAGGCTGGCATACAGCGCGACGGCAGCCACCTGGGTGATCGGATATTTCGCGCTCTCGCCCACGCGCATGCTGTCCAGTCCCAGCGCGGCGCTGGCCCATGCCAAGCGGACGGCCCAGCGCTTGCCGCCGGGACTCGACCAATAATGTCCCGCCGTGGGCGGCGCTGCCGCATGCCCGATGCGCAGGTAGCGGTCGGCGCGGAATGCCTCGCTGACCGTGACGCGTTCCACCTCGGAGACCGCCACATCGCTGGCGCGCGTCAGGGCGACTTCGGCGCCAGCGCCGCGCAGCATGCCCGCGAGCGCGCGCGCCACATCGAGATTGAGCGCCGCGGCGCGAGTGCCGCGCGGCCCGATTCCCGCCGCATCGTCGCCACCGCCCTCGGGATCCAGCACCACCCGCCGGCCCAACAATGCGCCGCCCGCCACCGCCGCCACCCGCGGCGGCCAAGTGGTATCGGCGCCGACGGGCCGGAAGCCCGCGATGCGCGGCAGCACCGTGACGCCCGCGGCGTTCGCGCGCAGTTCGATCAACCCGGTGCGGGCAAGCCACGCCACGCGCGGTGCAGCGCCTTCGGTGCCCGGGGCGCCAAGCAGAACGGTGTCTGCGGGAAGCACGCGCACGAAGGCATGGCGGGTGTCCGTCGCCGAAGCGCTGGCGAACAGCCTTGTGGGGGGGGAGGCCGGTCGAGTGGCGTCTGGCCGGAATGTACTGACCCGCAACTGCAGCCGCTGGGGTAGCGCGCTTCCAGCGGCGGGGCGCAGGTAGGCGAATGCGTGCCCGTCGCGGAACCCGAGGGTGGTGTCGCGCGGCAGCACGCCCGGCGCGCCAATCACCTCGAGGCGCAGCGACAACGAATCCGTGTAGGGCAGCCCGTCCCGATCGAGCGCGAAACTGTGCACTTCGGCGAGGGGATCGCAACCGAGCGAGACGAGCTGGCGCGCGTGGTGCGAGATGGATGCGGGAGCACCCTTGCGCACCCAGAAGGACCGTTTCACCATGCGCGCCGTGCCCTCGGTCGCCAGTCGCGCGCGCAGCACCACCTCGTGTCGGCCCGCACCGAGCGGGGTCTGGGGCATGGCCCAGAGGCGATCCTGTGCCCGGTCCACGGGAGCGGCCACACCGTCGAACCAGACGCTCACCTCGTCGCATGTCCCCACGAGCCGCGCCGAAACCACCGGACGCCCCACGCTCAGCAGCGTATCGCTGGCGCCCGCGCCGCCCGTGAGGGCCACCTCGGCGAACTCGGGACGCCGCCGCGCGAACCAGCGCGTCAGTCCCAGATAGAGCGCTTCGGCCTCGAGTTGCTGCGCCGCCGGCGTGCGCAGCCGAGCTTCGACATCGGGGTTGGTGAGATAGCTCGCCTCCGAGAGCAGCGCCGGTGCTTCGGCTCCGCGCACGACGAAGAAGTTGCCCGGTAGCAGTCGCGCGATCTCGATGCCCAGATTGCGGGCCATGGCCGCATGCACATCCTCGCCCAGCTCGAACGCCGGGCCGTCGTCGCCCAGCTTGTAGTAGGTCTGCGTCTCGTTGCGATCGTGCGCACCCAGAGGATCCGCGTTGTGGTGGATCGAGAGGAACACATCCGGGTGGAACGCATTGGCGAGCGCGACGCGGGCGGCGAGGTCGGCGCGCAGCGTGCTGTCGGCGCGCGTGAGGAAATCGCGATCGGTGTCGCGCGTGAGCAGGACCTGGGCGCCGCGCGCCACGAGGAGGTCGCGCAGGCGAAGCCCCACGCCAAGGTTGACCTCGGCCTCGGTCAGGCCGTTCACGCCGACCGAGCCCGGGAAGAACCCGCCGTGGCCAGGGTCGAGCACGATGCGTCGGCCCTGGAGCACGCTGGAGTCCACGGAGTCGAGCGAGTCGGTGCGAGCGATGTAGCCTGCGGCCGGTCGCGTCGCAGCCTCGCCGCGCGCCGGGCGTGGCGGCCGCGAAGGCCGCGGCGTGCTTTTCGACGGCGGCACGCCAGGGCCCGCCGGGGGAGAAGTCGCTCTCGGCGAGCAGCTGGCCATGAGGATAAGCGCAGCCGTCAGCATGGCCGCCAGCGCGCCCCCGAAAGTGCGCTTCCCTGCGTACGGTTCGAGCATGGGGCTACCGTACAATGGGGTTTCGCAGGGCGGCAACCTGCCGCTCATCACGGCAGCCTCCGGTTTGCGAAGTCTTCGCCAACGGAGCATTCCTACGGAACCGCTCCCGGGCAAGCCCCGACAGCGCGAACCGCACCCGATCCTCGAGCGATGCGTCCGGCATGCCGTCGCACATCGCCGCGCCCCGCTTGGCTTCGTCGACGCGTAACCCCAACTGGCGCAGCCACGGGATCACTTCGTCGCGGCGCGCGCGCTGTTCGACCTGCCCCGGGGCAGGTTCGATATGCGTTTTGGTCCGCTCGCGCGCCGCCCTGCGCTCGGCCGTCCTGGCTCGTGCATCCCTGCGCGTCGCCGTCTTACTGCGCGCCGATTGGCGCTTGCCTTCCATGAACCCCGCGCCGAACTCGCGCTCCGCTGTGTACTGGTTGTGCGCGCGGCAGCGCTGGCCTGCTGCACTTCTGCCGGCACATGGCGCCCCTTCGCGGCGCTGCGTTGCGAGCGCGGCCTCGCGCTCGCGGCGAATACGCGCTTCTCGAGTTGCTCGACCAGCGTCGCGAGCCCGCGCTCGTCGACCTCGGCGATGTGGGCCAACAACTCGGCTGTGGTGGTGCGATCGCATGCGAGGAGTGACTTCAAGTCATGCAGCAGCACATCGTCGGCAAGATGGAACAGCGAATAGGTCTTCATGGCAGGCATCCGCGGGGGCAGGTCGCGGGGGCCGGGGGCGCACCTACTTCATATCATGGCCATCCGCGGGGCTTGTGCAGCCCGAATGAGCGCGGAACGCAAGCCATCGCGAGAACTTTCGCGATGCGTCGCTCGCGAGGCCACGCGCACCCCAGCGCCGCACGATGTAGCGCGATCCAATGCGGAGCCAAAGACTCGAAGTGGGCGCGCCTTTTAAAAGCGGTCAAGGTAATTCTCGCCCCTGGCGGCTGCGACTGCACCTCGTGCGGCCGTACTGCCCGAACGAGAACCGGGCCGAGAGGCTGCGGCTCTACTCACCGCCTGATGCCGAATCACCGAAAGTCATTTAGGATTCAACCTATCCGGTTGGCTCGAGTCAGCAGGGTACGCCCCGCCACTCACGCAGAGTGCTCCATGAAGAGCTCGGAACGAGGAGGAGCGATGCTGTCCAGCCAGCGGTCGCCTGTGCGTGGACCAAGCCGCGCGCCACGAACGCGGCCAATCGACTCCCCGCTCGTGAACTGCGCGATTGTCTTCACCCTTGCCCTGGCCCTGCGGATCGCATTCATCGTCCGCATCCGTGGGACCTTCCTGTGGGGGACTTTGGTCGCGGACGCACAAACCTACTGGGACTGGGCCTCCGCACTGATCGCGGGCTCGGCGGATACCGCCGCGCCGTTCTTCCTCGCGCCGCTCTATCCCTACCTCCTTGCGGGCTTTCGCCTTGTCGCGG
>JANLOU010000197.1:0-3641 GCA_031366735.1 Candidatus Eiseniibacteriota bacterium | reverse complement strand
GGCACACCGGCGAAAGCAGCAGAAGCAGCGAGAGCGCCGCATGCTGCGAGCAGCATGGCTTTGCGAACCAAACCAGTCATTGTTGCACCTCCCTAAGTGGTAAAACCTGTTGCTGAGTTCTGGGCAAGGCTCAGTTGCGCGCAATCAGGTCTGGCTGCGAGCCACCTCCTTCTTCGAACCCAACTTGTACCGAGCGATCGAGTTCGAATGCCTTGGCGAGGTTATCTGCCGCGTTAACAAGGCCTTCCAAGACGTGCACCAAGTCTAGGATTCCCGTCCGCGTAGTGTCAAGGAATTCTTTGGCAGCGAGGCCCTGCCCCAAGCAGCCTGGCTCTTTTTTCTCCTTCCCGGCTGGCCTGACTCGGGGCACAACCCCCACGGTCCTGAGGCAGGCGACTCAAAATGGCTTCCGGTTGCAGTCCTGGTGGGCGAAACAGGGTTCGAACCTGTGACCCCTTGCTTGTAAGGCAAGTGCTCTACCAGCTGAGCTATTCGCCCGTTTCGGGATCGGCTTCGCGCACCAGGAGTGCCGCCGGGATGAGCACGCAATAGCTGAACACGAGCAGGACGGGGGCCAACGTCAGAGAGCCCTTGGCAAGGCTCACATACCCCGCGGCCAGCAGACCCACCCCCGCCGCGAGCAGCACCGTATTGGCTCTGCCCCAGCGAAAGCCAAGGTCCACTTCGGGCACGATTCTGCTCCGAAGCGACTTGGGTCGTGTGGTCGTGCTCTTGGAGCTCATCTGGTTCGTCTCCTTGTAAAAGTTCCCCAACGAGAGGCTTCAACAGCAATACCGACGACTTCGAACAGAGCTTTCTCCGTTCGAGATCGTCGGCCTGTGCGATGCCGAGCCTGCTTGAGGCTCGGGGCACTCGGACGATCTCAGCGAAGATCGCGGTGTGTGCCGCCGCCTCCATATGGGGCGTATCCGGTATTACCGGAGACCCTTGGTGGCGGTTCCAAAAAATCACCGGGGCATTGCTTCTGGCACCACTCCCCGATTCAAGTTGCCTGACCGGAACCCTGCAAGGTCCACGGCCACGAAACGGTAACCCAATGTGCGTATGTCCTCTAGCACTTGCGCGCGAACTTCGGGTTGCAGCAGGCGAGGCAGTTCGGCCAACGCCACTTCGATCCGCGCCACATCACCATGGTGCCGCACGCGCAGCTCGCGGAACCCGGCTGCCCTGAGTATGGCCTCTGCGCGCTCCACCTGCGAGAGATTTTCTTGGGTGATCGCGATGCCATACGGAATACGCGACGCCAGACAGGGCGAAGCGGGCTTATCCGCGCTGGCCAGCCCGTAATGGGCGGCCACCGCCCGCACATCGGCCTTGCCAAAGCCCAGCTCGGCCAGGGGCGAGCGCACGGCATGTTCGGCCGCCGCGCGGCGGCCGGGGCGCCAGTCGGCCAGATCGTCGGTGATGGTGCCATCCAGCACGGCGTCGGCCCCGAAACGCGCGGCCACGGCGTCCAGTTGACGATACAGCTCGGACTTACAGTGGTAGCACCGGTCGGTGGGATTGCTGGCGAAGACCGGATTCGACAGCTCGCCCGTGGTGACGATCTCCACCTCGGCGCCGAACTGGGCGGCCTGCGCGAGCGCCAGTTGCAGCTCGTGCGCGGCGTAGGAATCCGATCGCCCGATCACGGCGCGGGCCCGCTCGCCCAGCACTTCGTGCGCCACGCGCAGCACCACGGCGGAATCCACGCCGCCCGAATACGCCACCACCACGCGCGCATGGCGCGAAAGATCACGGCGCAATGCCTCGAGCCGCGCCGCCCAGTTAAGGTCGGCCAACGGGCGCGGGTGCGGATCGCGAATGGAAACCAGCTCGGGAGCGCTCATGACGGCCGCCATGCTAGCACAGCGGGCAGGCGCTCCAAGTGGGCTTGTCGGCGGTATCGCAGCGGCTTGGCGAACGAGTCAGTGCGACACCAGCGAGTCCATCGCCGGGGCGTCGGGCCGCTGCAGATTGTCCACGGTGGAGTCGGCCCGGTCGGCGGCGAAGCGCGCCTGCAACGCGCGCGAAACAGCGATGTTCGTCAGATGCTGCGCGTAGGTGGTGGCGAACATGTGGCGGCCATCGCCGCGGGCCACGAAGTACAACTCGCCCACATGCTGGGACGGCGTGACCACGGCCTGGATGCTGGCCATGCCCGGCGAACAGATGGGCCCCGGCGGCAGGCCATCGTGCAGATAGGTGTTGTAGGGCGATTCGTGGCGCAGGTCCTTGAGTGTCAGGCGGGTGCGGGGATTGTGCCCGAGCGCATAGCCCACGGTGGGATCGGCCTGCAGCCGCATGCCCATGACCATCCGGTTCAAGTAGGCGCGCGCGATGCGCGGGCGCTCGTCGTCCTTCATGGCCTCGGATTCCACGATCGAGGCGAGCGTGAGGATCTGGTGCGCGTCCATGCCGAGCGGCAGCGAATCGCAGCCCGTGGTGGCCCGCGTGATGCGCTCGAGCGTGCGCTGGACCAGCGTGCGGATGGCCACTTCGGGCGCGGTGCCGGGCAGCCATTCGTACGAATCGGGCGCCAGATAACCTTCCAGACTGGGCGCGGTCACGCCGAGCGAGTCCAGCAGCAGCCGCTCGTGCGCCAACGAATCGAACACCGTGGCCGAGAAACCGATCTGCCGGGCCAGCAACTGCGACACCTCGCGCAGGGTGAGGCCCTCGGGGATCGTGACCAGGTCCAGACCGTACATGCCGCGCTCGAGCGCGCGCAGCAGCGCCGGCACCGAGGTGCCCAAGCGGAACGAGTACTGGCCGGCCTTGATGTGCCGGTCCAACGACATCAGCCGCGCCAGCACCAGGAACCCGAACGAGCCGCGGATCACGCCCACACGCTGCAGTTCGCGCCCAACCGACTGCAGCGATTGCCCGCGCGCTACGATCACGGTGCGCCGCTCGTTGCGCGGGAACGGCCCGGCCGGCACGAACAGGTCGTAGGCAGGCGCGAGCAATGCGGCCAACAGCAGCAGCCATGCCCAGCGCAGAGGCCGAAAGGTGGCGCCGCGGCTCATGAAGGCTCCTGCATGCGGCGCTGCGAGGCCAGCCGCATGAGCCAGGATTCCAGCAGCACCACGGCGGCGCCGGCATCGACGCGGCCCTTGGCGCGGCTGGCGCGTTCACCGAGTTCGTGCATGCGGCGCTGCGACAGCGCCGAGGTGAGGCGCTCGTCGTAGGTCTGCACGGGCAGCCCGCTGCTTGCGGCAAGCTTGGCGGCGAAGCGCTCGGCATGCCTGGCGGCCTCGCCCTTCTCGCCCGATAACAGCAATGGCATCCCCACCACGATACTCTCGACTTCCTCGGCCCGGGCCACCGCCACCACGCGCGCGACCGCATCGGCTGCGCTGCGCACGAGCAAGGTCTCGAGCGCGGACGCGATCGTGCCGGTCGGGTCACTCACCGCCAACCCCACTCGCCGCTCTCCCCAATCCACTGCAAGGATCCGGGGCAACCGAAGCTCAGGCGTCCGCGGCGCGTTGCTCGACCGGGGGCCGGTGCTTGACCAGATGGCAGACCGTATGACCGTTCTCGAACTTGTAGTCCACTTCGTCCATGCACGAACGCATGATGAAGATGCCGCGCCCGCGCATGTCGAACAGGTGGTCCGGCGTGGTCACATCGGGCAC
>JANLOU010000152.1:0-7601 GCA_031366735.1 Candidatus Eiseniibacteriota bacterium | reverse complement strand
GAGGGCAACTTGTCCTGGGTCTCGGCGAGCAGGCGCGAGACCTCGAAGTCCACCGACCAGCGAGGCTTGATCGGGAAGCGCACGGAGTACCCGAACTCGGTGTTGGCGGCGAAGTCGTCGGCCGGCCCGGCGCCGGCGCTGCTGGCCAGGTCGACCAGGTCCTGATTCACCGCCTGTCCCTTGCCCAACCAGAAACCGATGCTCGAGGGATAGCGCTTGCCCGCTTCGACCTGCTCGGCCTGGAACTCCTTGCGGGCGATCCGGTACATCTCGAGCTCGTCCGGCGGCACCGACATCTCGTCGGGCCGATAGCCTGCATCCGAGCGCAGCACCGCCTTGAACGCTTCCTTGGATTCCAGGCGCCGACCCAGCTTGGCCAGACAGCGAGCGCGCAGCGCTCGGGCCACATTCACATCGTCGCCCGTGATCCGCCCCGAGCGCAGCGCTTCGGCCAACAGCGTGGCAGCTTGCTCGAAGTGGGAGTCATTGTAGAGCTCCTGTGCCTCGGCGAGCGGGGAGCTGGGGTTCGGAGCGGACTTCGCGCCGACCATCGCCGGCGTGGGCGGCATGCCCGTGGGCGCAGCCTTGCCGGACTTGGCGGTCTGCGCGCGCGCGGGCAGTACCCCGAGCGCACAGGATACGAGCACGACGAGGATGGAACGCAGGAGCAATGCCATGTTTGGCCTCCAGGGAGGATGGAAGGCAGAGGGCCGCCCCCGGGATGGGGCGGCCCGATGCGACAGCAGGGACTTCAGTAACCGATATAACCGCGCAGGCCGAGCGACAATCCGTACCCGGAGAAATCCAGATCCCGATTGCCCAGCGTGCCGAGTGTGAGGCTCGAGTCGTACTGGTTGAACTGCAGCTTGTCATACATGTTCGACACCTTCGCCGAGCGCACGAGGGCCCGAGCGGTCAGCGCGAGCTTGGGGTGAAGCGAGTACTCCCCCTCGACGCCGGCGTGGAAGTAGACCCCGACCTTGGAGTCCGTGATCTTGACGGGCACCCCGAATGTGTTCGGGTCGGTATCCGAGGCGTAGGAGTTCAGCATGGGTCCTCCCCCTCCGAACACGCTCACGCGCGTCTTTTCCCCGTCGCGCACCGAGTAGTGCAGGCTGACCACGATCGGTAACGCCGTGAGTTCGTACTTCGACTTCTCGGTGCCGCTCGACGGAGCTCCGGTCAACGAATCTTCGTTCGTTGCCCGGAATCTTTGGATTTCGAGGTCGAGCGAGAGCCGTGGGCGAAGCGGGAAGCGAACCCCAAGTCCGAACATGGGCTTGTTGTCGAACTTCTTCTCGCCACCACCGAAGGCAACATACTCACCGAAGTCCTCATTCGCCCCCGAACCGATCCCGTAGAACAAACTGATGCTGGCGGGCACGCGTTGGCGGGCAGAGAGCTGTTCGGACTGGAACTCGCGCAGCGCCTGATTGAAGACCGCCACTTCATCCGGCGGGGTGCGCAGCGTGTCGAGTCGGTACTGCGGGTCCTGCCGCAGCAGCCCCAGGAAAGTGGCACGCGCTCCCGCCGCGTCGCCGGCCTTGGCTTGCGACCGACCGAGCAACTCCTTGGCCCTGATGATATCGCCGCCCGTCACTCCTCCCTTGGAGAGTGCGTCCTTGAGCGTGGTGACAGCGGCTGCGAACTTCCCAGCGTCATAGTTCGACTGCGCTGCCGACAACGCGGCGGAGTCTGCGTGCGCCACTTGCGGCGCCATCACTGCAGTCAGAAGCGGAAGGGCGACGGCGGCGCTCATCAGCGCCACTGCCAGCCCCATACGGATGCTCTTACCTCGGATCATGCGAAGCCTCCCTGCGGGCGGATGCGGCATGGCCGCACCACCTCGCGTGGTCAGTAGCCGATGTAGGCGCGCAGCCCGAGGGTCGCGCCAAAGCCAGAGAAGTCGATCGTGCGCCCATTGAATGCGTCGCCGAACTCGATGTCATCCAATGTGCCCTTGGCCTTGGCCAGGCGGCCCATGACTCGTCCGGCGAGGGAGAATCGCTCCGTCACCAGATACTCGGCTTCCAAGCCGCCGTGCAGGTAGGAGCCGGTCTTCTGGCCGCTCAACTTGAGCGGGACGGGCGGGCTGAGCAAGGCTGCCAGCTCGCGGTAATCCACTTCCGAGATCGCCGTCGCGAGCACGCCACCGCCGGCGAAGACATTGACTCGGAACGAACGGCTGCTGTGCACCGCCTGATACAGACTCAGCGAGAGCGGGAGCCCGGAGACATTGAAGAGCAACTTCTCCCCGAACACGGGAATGGAGGTCTTCGCGCTGAGCCGTTGGAGCTCGACTTCCAGCGAGAGCCGTTTGCGGATGGGGAAGCGCACTGCTCCGCCGAACTGCAGTTCGCCATCGTACTTGTGCGATTCGGGGGGCGCTCCGTAGATATCCGCCAGGAAGTCGACCACCTTGGCCATGTCCTTGTTGTCCGCGCTACCGGTGCCGATCGAGAACGAGATGCTGGCCGGGATGCGATTACCGGTCTCGATCTGCTCGGTGCGGATCTCACTCTCGGCCAACGCGAAGACTTCCTGTTCGTCCGGCGGCACGACCGAGGGATCGGGCCGATAGCCGGGGAACTTACGGATCAACCCCTTGAACGCCTCCTTCGCCTCGACGCGGTTACCCGAACGCACCAGGCAGCGCGCCAACAACTCACGCGCCGGCCGGACCTCGTTGCCACTGATCACGCCTGACGCGAGCTTCTCGCGCAAGAGCTTCTGCGCCCCGGCGAAATCCGATTCGTTGTAGAGCGCCTGGGCCTGTTGCAGCGCAGCGGCAGAAGCGCTGACGGCCTTGGGGGTGGTGACGGTTGGCGTCTGGGCCTGACTGACTCGCCCGCCACAAGCCAACCCGATCGCCAACGCGAGCACGAACAGGCTCGCCCAGCGGATGCGTCCAAACCTGGAGCGACTCATGACACCTCCTTGCGTCGCGATCCGGGACGGCCCCGGATCGGGTCACTTCTTCTGCTTGAGCTTGAACTGGACACTGGCCTTCTGGCCAGCTTTCACATCCACAGACTGCGGCCCGCCTTCCACGGTGTAGCCCTCGCGAACCAGGCTGATCGACCGCTTTCCGGGCAGGATCCCTTCAAGCAGCGCCGGCGTGGTCTTGCCCGTCGGGTCGCCATCGACATAGATCTCCGCCCAACCGCCCGCGGAACTGACACTGATGCTCCCGGCCGAAGCGGCGAGGAAATCATGCGAGAGTTGCTTGGACTCTCCCGCGTCGAGATCGACGGTGAACTCCTTGCTGCCGAGCGAAGGGTGAGTGACCCGGATCGTGTGCTTGCCCGCCTTGAGCTGCACGCGCAGCGTCTGCTTATTGCGGTCCTTGGTCTCGCCATCGACGATGAACGATTCCGCGAACGGCGAGACCGTGACCGTGAGCGTAGCCGGGCCGACTGGGGCGGCGGGAGTGGCGGGCTGCGGCTCGACCGGCTTGGCAGATGCGCTCGCGATGGCCGTGCGGGCCGCCTCGAACGCCGCGGTCTCCGCCTTGGTGACGCCCGCGGGGTCCGGCCGGAACGCGGGATTGGCCTTGAGCATCGTCTGGTAAACGAGCGATGCGTCCGCCGTCCTGCCCTGGCGCACGAGGGATCGCGCCACCAACTCCTGCGCCGCGCGCTGGTCCTTGCGCGGCGTGTCCTTGGCGATCATGGCCTGACGCGCGAGCTTGGCCGTACCCGGCCAGTCGCCCGCAGCGAATGTCCTGCGCGCCTGCTCCAGCAACGAAACCGGCCCGGGCGTGGTCGCAGGCAGCATCGGCGCGGGCACGACTGGCGCCGGCGTGGCCGGCGGCTCGACTTGTTGCACCACGGGCGCCGGGGTCTCGATCGGCGCCTCGGGCTTGGGCTTGTTCATGAGCATGGCCGCCACCACGATGATGGCCACCACGGTCACGCCGATTCCCGCGAGAGCGACCATGGGCAGCCCCGACTGCTTCGCGGCGGGGGCCACAGGCTTCGCAGGCAGCGGCTTGGGCGCCGGGGCGCTCGCCTTGGGCGGCGCTGGAGTGGCGGGCGGCCTGACCACGGGCGCCTTGGCAGCCGGCGGCGGCGGGCCAGCCGGTGTGCTCATGTCCACGGGCGGCTTGCGCGCGGCCGAGGTCATTGCGGCGGCCTCGCCCGGCGAGATGAGCATGGTGCGGTCTTCCTGCGGCGCGCTCGGCATCTGACCGGGCGTCATCATGACCGTGTGCTCGGCAGGGTCCGACGGCGCAGCCGGGGCGGCGGGCGTGACGGGCGCAGGCGCAGGCGCGGCAGCAGCGGGCGTGGATGAAACCACCAGCGCATCGCGATCGCGTTCCAGCTTCTTCAGGTGGTCGCGCGCCGTGCTATTGGCCGGATCCAGATGCAGCACCCGGCGGAACTCGAGCAGCGCGTCGTCGATCTTGCTCAGGCCCATGTTCTCGTAGTACAGGCCCTGGTCCAGGTGCCGGGCCAATCGCTTGCCGCGCCAACGATCGGACACGGTCTGCGGTTCGAGTGCGTACTCGCGCAGCAGGTCCTTGCCCCGATGCAGGCCCATCTGCTCGATGATGCTCTCGAGCTCTTCGCGCACCTGCGCGATGGTCGCGTAGCGTCGGCTCACATCCTTCTGGAGCATGGTGCGAACGATCCGCGCCACATCCTCGGGCACAAGTGGATTGAAGTGCGTCACATCGGGCGGCTCGATGGTGAGGATCGAGCGCAGCACGGTGGAGTAGGAATCGCCCACGAACGGCCGCTGGCCGCCGAGCAGTTCATACGCCACCACACCGGTCGAGAAGATGTCGGAGCGTTCGTCCACAACCTCGCCCGTGGCCTGCTCGGGCGACATGTACGCGGGCGTGCCCATGACCGAGCCCACCATGGTCATCTGGGTGCTGTTCTCGGCGCCGCTACGGGCCAGGCCGAAGTCCATGATCTTGATGGTGCCGTCGGGCGTCAGCATGACATTGGCCGGCTTGATGTCCCGATGCACGATGCGATGTGTGTGCGCGTGCTCCAGGCCGCGGCACAGGTCGCGCAGCATGAGCATGGCCATTTCGATCGGCGGCGCACCGTGCGCGTCGATCCATTTGCGCAGGTCCATGCCCTCGACGAACTCCATGGCGATGTACGCGACATCGTCGTAGCGACCACAATCGATGACCTGGATGATGTTCTCGTGCCGCATCATGGCCGCGGCGCGGGCCTCACGCTCGAACCGCTGCACCAACTTCTCGTCCTCGGCCAGATGCGGATACAGGATCTTGAGCACGACCGGGCGAGCGAGCGACTTCTGCACGGCGAGATACACGGACGCCATTCCGCCGCTGCCGATCTTCTCTTTCAGCTCGAACGCGCCGAAGTCCTTGTTCATCGCCATGCGACGCTCTCCTGTCCCGTGGGGGACGTGTCGCGGTCGTTGGAAGCTTGGGGAATGCGTTCCGCGCGCTGTCGCGCGAGCAGCACCCAGGCGATCCCACACAGCGCGAGCACCAATACGATGAGCGCCACGATCAGCATCTGCAACATGCGTTGCCTGGAACCGCCGCTCTTGCGAGGGGCCGGGGCGCCCGAGGGCGCCGAATGGCTCGGGCGGGCCTGCGGCTCTTGGGCCCGAGCGCTACGGGGCGAATCCCCCGACTCGTCCGATTCGATCCGCGCCAGCGCCACCGTGATGTTGTCGGGACCGCCGTGCTCGTTCGCCAGCGCGATCAACTCGCGGCAGGCCCGGTCCAGTGACTCACCCGAGGCCAGGCGCGCCATCTCGTCGTCGGTCACCAAGCCGTGCAGCCCGTCGGAGCAAATCAATAATGTGTCGCCGGGCTCGAGGGGTTCGGGCAGCCTCTCGGCGTCCACATCGACCGTGGGGCCAACGCCCACACTGCGCGTGACGACATTGCGGCGCGGGTCAGTCTTGGCCTCGGCGGGGGTGATCTGACCACGCGCCACCAACTGCGCCACCAATGAGTGGTCGGCCGTGATCTGGCGGATGCGGCCATTGCGGATGAGATAGGCCCGCGAATCCCCGACATGGCCGAAGTAGACTTCGTCCCCCCGGAGCGCGATCGCGGTGCAGGTGGTGCCCATGCCGTTCAAGTCGATTCGACTGCGGCCATGTTCATGGACTTCGTCGTTGGCCACTTCGATCGCGCGCGCCAGTGCCTTGGCGGCGTCGCCCGAAGTGTCCTCGGCGAACACGCGTACGACGGTCTCGGCTGCCATGCGGCTGGCGACCTCGCCAGCGTTGGAGCCGCCCATACCGTCACACACCACGATCAGGGTGTCGGCGGCGTGTTGACCCTCGCTCCCGTCCGAAACCCAGATATCGTAGCTGTCCTCGTTGCCTGATCGCTTGCGGCCGACATCCGTGGCTGCAGCGGTGGCGGTACGAACTTGTGCAGGGGTCACGCAGAATCCCTTCAGCTGCGCGCTTCGAAAATGAGTTGGACCGCATCGCCCAGACTGATGCGGTCTCCTTCGGCGAGTACGCGGCGCGTGATGCGCTCGCCGTTCACAAGCGTGCCATTCTCAGAGTTCAGGTCCGCCAATTCAATGTGTCTTCCCCGTCGCTCCAAGACCGCGTGATTGCGGGAGACCTGGGTGTCCGCGAACAGGATGTCGTTGCCTTGTGCCCCGCCAAGCGTGACCGGCAGCGCGAACACTTCGTACCAGATGCCATCCTGCTCATCCCCATCATGCACCAACAGACACAACTGCTGGCGCCGCGTCATGAAGAATGCTGCCCCACTCAGCACCAACAGCCCGAGCAGGATGAGCCACGGGAGCGGAGAACGCCACCACGGAAGCGGCAGCGCCTCGGCCGTGAGGTATTCCCGCTCGGTCCGGCGCGAGTCCTCGCCCTGCGCCACGGTGACTTCGAGTGCATGCCGCGCAGCCTTGGCATCGTAACCCGCCACGCGGAAGGACAACACATAGCGTTGCAGACCGCGCTCGAGTTGCGCGGCCAGCGCCGAGGCCAGATCGACCGGCGAACCCACATGGCCGTAACCCCCGGCCGTGTGTTGGGCCAGTCGTTGCAATGGGTCGGCCTCGGAGGCCGCGCCTTCGTCGCCCACCAGCGTGATGAGCACGGGCGTCAGCCGGGCCCGGCTGCGCGCCATGGCCAGCACTTGGAGCTGCGTATGATTGCTACCCCCGTCCGAGCCCCGCGTCACCAGAAGCAGCACGCTGCCACGGTCGGCGGGCAGACGCGCCGCGTCACGCGCCGCAGCGTACAGGGCGTCGTACAGAACCGGGGTATCGCTGTCTGCGAGGGCGCCCAACCCGTCGATCATGCGTCCGGCGCGCGCCACATTGGAGCGACGCAGCTTGAGCGAGTGGCCCACGCCCAGCACTTGCAGCTCGTCCTTGGGCCCGAGCGCGGGCAGCAACCCGCGCAACGCGTCCTGCACGGCGCCGAGCGTCTCGTCGCCGAACAGCGTGGCGTCCACCACCACGCAGATGCGGCTGCCCGGCTGGAGCTTGCGCGCAGCCTCGGTGGTGAGCTCGGCAACCTCATGGCCGTCCAGCCGGACGCTGAAATGGGACTCCAGCTCGGTGATCGGGCTGCCATTCGCGTCGAGCGCCGACACCAGCACCCGGTGGCGCCCACGAGAA
>JANLOU010000136.1:0-1902 GCA_031366735.1 Candidatus Eiseniibacteriota bacterium | reverse complement strand
TGTGTCAGTTATTCCCAGTCCCTGCTTGGGTAGCGATCGACTTTCCATGCGAGGGAACCCCCCTAGTACCCTTTGAGGAGGAAGGACACACATCATGAAGAAGGCGACTACGCTCCTCGCCACCGGCTTGCTGGTCTCCCTCGCAGCGACTGCTTTCGCTGTGACGGTCGACGGCACGGCGGACGGCAGCTATGGCACCCCGGTCGTGATCCAGGGCACGCAGACCGGGTTTGGTAACTCCAACATCGCAGTGGTCGACTACGCGAACGGCTCCGAGCTGGACGCCGCTTCCGCGCGGATCGAAGGCGGGGTGCTATATCTGCACATCGCGGGCAATCTCGAGTCGAACTACAACAAGCTCGAGCTGTTCTTCGACACCAAGAACGGGGGCCAGAATGTCCTCCGCAATGACAATGTCGATGTGGACTTCAATGGCCTGAATCGTCTGGCTGGCCTGAAGTTCGATGCCGCTTTCATTCCGGACTACTACATCACATTCGGTGGCGGCTACGACGGCAGTGGTTACCGTTTGTTCGCGAACTACGCGGAGCTGCCTTCGGGCGGTGCTGGCGCGGGCTACTATCTGGGCAGCAACACGGCGGTCACCTCCGGGCCGCTGGGTGGGGGCACGAACCCGAACTCCATCGAGATCACCATCAATAACAGCAATGTCGCGGGTGTGAACGATGGTTGCGGCGCCTCGTCCGGGGCGGGTGTCACGACGGGCATGGAGCTGGCGATCCCGCTGGCCGCGCTCGGTAGCCCGACGGGTTGCTTCACCGTGTTCGCCGGCGTCAACGGTGGCGGCCACGATTACTTCTCGAACCAGATCCTGGGTTCGCTGCCGGTCGGCACCTGTAATCTGGGCGAGCCGTCGGTCGTGGACTTCTCGGCCATCGCGGGCAGCCAATTCTTCGAAGTCTGTGGCGGCGCGGTGCCGACCCAGACGAAGACCTGGGGCGCTGTGAAGAGCATGTATCGCTGATCGCAGTCCAGTTCGCTTCGAGGTTGATCAGGCGGCCACTCCCACCGGGGTGGCCGCTTTTGTCGTGTGCGCCCAGCATGGGCGCTGACCTGGAGGTGGAAGTCCTCGGAGGACTTGGTCACAGGGACTCAAGGGAACCGCGAGGGAACGTCCGAAGGAAGCGGAACGAACCGACGGGCCGACCGGGGCGCAGCGCACATGCTGCCGTGCGTTCGGCGCAATGCTCCATCCAGTCGGGCCTGCGCTGGGCGGCCGACATGGATCTGGCAAAGTACTTCGGCCGGGTGAACCACGACGTGCTGATGGAGCGACTGTCGCGGCGGATTACGGATCGTCGCGTGCTGGGACTGATCTGCCGCTACCCCGTGGCCGGAGCGCTGGCCGAGGGTGTGGTTGTGGAGCGACACGAGGGCACGCCGCAGGGCGGCCCGCCGTCGCCATTGCTGGCCAATGCGCTGCTGGAGGAAGTGGACAAGGCCATGGAGAAGTGGGGCCTCACATTCGCTCACTACACCGACGACCTGAACGTGTACACCGGGTCGAGGCGCGCGCAGGAGCGCGGTGGCGCGAGCGTGGGAGCGCAGGTTCCTCCCGCCCATGCGTGCTGGTCGCCGCACTCCGGGCGTCGCCTCGCGCACGCAGGACACCCGGCCCTCCTCAACATCCGCTGGGATTCCGCACGCCCCGGCTGAACGGACCGGGCGGAGGCCGCAGCGCGTCGCTCCTCCGCTCGCCGCACTACCTCGTGAGCACGACCCTCGCGGTGGCGACCTGCCCGCCCTGGCGCAGTCTCAGCCAGTGCATGCCGGGTGCGAGCTGCGCGGATTCGGGGAAGGGTAGCGTGTGCCGTCCCGGCGCGAGGCTGGAGAGCTCGCGCCAGGCGAGGCGCCGTCCGGCCAGGTCGAGCACCTCGAGCG
>JANLOU010000135.1:0-2933 GCA_031366735.1 Candidatus Eiseniibacteriota bacterium | reverse complement strand
GTCGATACCGGGGCCCCAGGTGAATGGAGGGGTGCCCATCGCACCGGTGTTCGCAATGATGAGCTGCCATGCCTGCACGTGCATCTGCTGGCCATCGAGCTCGAGCTCGAACACATGACTGCGCTGTCCAATGGCCTCGCGCACCAGCGCCGCAAGATATGCAAAGCGCCCCGAGCGAACCATGGCCTCCCGCGAGGTCTGGCGGATCATCCGCGCGTCCAGGCCGACACCCACTTGTGTCAGCACCCGCCGGCCTGCGGCCCGAATCGCGTCCAGCTCCATCGACTGCTCGCCATCAAGCGCCAGTGTGACGGCACCGTCGAGCTGCAGCGGGATTCCCAACTCCCTCGCCAGCACATTCGCGGTCCCGGTCGGAACGAGAGCGAGCACACACTCGGAGCCGTTCGAACCCTGACTCATCAGGGCTGCAGCCACCAACGAAACGGTTCCGTCCCCGCCCACGGCCAACACTCTGCGGCAGCCCTGCCCGAAGGCCTGCCCGATCGACTCCGCGACTACCTCGGGAGCGTCAGCGCCATGGGGCGTCTCGATTATCCGGGCGTGGAGGCCACGCGCTTCGAGTGCGGTTTCGATCCGCGTTCGCGCCCCACCTGACTCCGTGTGAGCGGCAGCCGGATTGATCACGACGAGAACATCGAGCGGGGGACTCACGGGCACGGTCGACACGATCGCCCCATGGAACCAGCAGCCGTGACGCTAGGCGTAGTCGTCCCGGTCCAACCACTCGCTGACCTCGTCCTGAGCGTCCTCACGCAGGATCCGATAGCGCTTCTGGATGGTGCCGACCAACTGTTCCTGCTCACCGGCGATCGCATCGAGGTCCTTGTCACTCAACCTCTGCCACTCCTCTTTCACTTCTTCGCGGAACTGCCTCCAACCGCCAGACACCTGCTCCCAGCGCATGCTGAGCCTCCTTCGATGGACATCGGTCCGGAATGGGGAATCGCGGATCAAAAGCGACGGCGCGCCTCGATCACTTGGAGGAAGACGGCGACGGCAGCCAAGGCCAGCAGCAGGTGGATGAGCCCACCCATCGCGTAGGAAGTCTCCAGCCCCACCAGCCACAACCCCGAGCACAGCACTGCAATCGTCCACAACATATCGAGCCTCTCCCTAAGTCCGATTTCGAGAGCGCGGACCGATTCCGCCCCCCTCAATCGCCGCCTAGGACCAACGCATCATCCGTGCCATCCCCACGGAAGCGCCATGGCATTGCGGGACAAGCATTACCGGCATGTCAGGGCTGGTGTGAACACACAAGTTGCGGGTATTTCACGCCGCATTGTAGTTCCTACCCTGGCCCCTGCTCGCGCATGGCGCGCGCCTCGGCGCCGATCCGGATCCACAGCGCGAACGCGTTGAGCAGCGTGATCCCCACCGCGGTCCGCCATGCGCCGAAGAGCAGCGAGGCCGCGAGCAACTCGACCCCGACTGCGACATAGTTGGGATGGGCGAGGTACGCGTAGGGTCCCGTGCGCACCGGTGGGACCCCCGGCAGCACGAGGATGCGGACATTCCAGCGATCGCCCAGCGTGCGAACAGCCCAATACCTCAGGGCCTGTGCCCCGATCCAGAGCACCAACCACACCCACCACCAAACGCCCGGTCGCGCGCCCAACCCCACCACCTCAGCGATGAGGCTGACAGGGAACAGCACATGCACCAGCACCAGGATCGGGAAGTGCCCGGCGCCGTGCTCCGTTGCGCCGCGCGCACGCAGCGCTCGGCCTGTGCGAGCGGAGTGCACCAACTCGACCATGCGCTGGGCCAGCACCACGATCAGGAAACCGGCCAAGCCCAGCAGCAGCACGGTATCCGGTCGCGCGGTGGAGCTCACGCCACATCACCTTCGGCCAGCACATACTCGGCACAGAAACCCGGTCCGAGCGCCGCGATGAGCGCCGTGTCACCCGTTTCGATCTCGCCCGAATCCAAGCAGCGGTCGAGGACGAACAAGCACGACGGCGACGACATGTTGCCGTGGTCGCGCAACACTTCGCGGGCGTGGCGAAATGCTTCTGGCTCCAACCCCAGCGCCTCCGTGTAGGCCCTCAGCACTTTCGCTCCGCCGGGGTGGACCGCGATGTGGTCGAGGTCCTCGAAGCCAAGCTGGCGCTCCGCGAGGAAGCTGGCCAGGCTGGGCCGCAGCCGCTCGCGAACGATGGTGGGGATGTCGCGCGAGAACACGACATGGAGTCCATCCCCGTCCACTCCCCAACCCATCACATCGAGCGTGTCCTTCCACAGGATGCTGCGCGAGGCGACGAGCCGGAGGGTCGCGCGACCATCCCCCTTGGAGGGAGCAACCTCGCTTCCGACGATGATCGCTGCTGCAGCTCCGTCACCGAAGATCGAGGCGGCCACCAGATTGCGCTTCGAAAGATCGCGCCGCTGGAAGGTCAGACTGCAGAGCTCCAGCGCCACCAGCAGTACGCGCGCCGAGGGGTCGGCGAGCGCCAGATCGCGGGCATGGGCCAGTCCGGCGGCCCCGCCCGAACAGCCCAGTCCCCAGATCGGGGTGCGCCGCACATCGGGGCGGAAGTCCAATGCGTTCGCCAATCTCGCATCCACGGTCGGCGTGGCGAGCCCGGTCGAGGACACGAACACGACACGATCGATATCCCGGGGCGAGAGTCCGGCGCGGGCGAGCGCAAGCCCAGTCGCCTCTCGAGCGAGCGCCTCGGCTTGGACGAGATACAGGTCGTTCTTCTCCGCAAAACTGTGGTCACTCGCGAACCACTCCAGTGGCGCCGAGACATTCCGTTGGGCGATCTGGGCGTGGTCGAACACCTTCATGAGCGAGGCATCCCCTCCCAGCGCATCCTCGAACAGTCCCTCCGCGAGCGACTGCACATCGCGTTGGCGAAGCACATGCGGCGGCACCGCCGTGGCGAGCGAGATGAGGCGAGGCT
>JANLOU010000121.1:0-6059 GCA_031366735.1 Candidatus Eiseniibacteriota bacterium | reverse complement strand
TCCGATGGCGGCGACCTCGAACTGATGAACGTCACGGACGAGGGAGTTGTGACCATCCGTCTGCACGGCGCCTGTAGCGGCTGTGACAGTTCCACCACCACATTGCGCAACGGCATCGAGCGCTACCTGCGTTACAAGCTGCCGACCGTGACGCAGGTCGTGGCCGAGTAGCCCATGTACGCCTACGGTCTCATCAATGCGGCGCTCCTGATCGTGGGGACCGTGCTGGTGGCCATGCTCATCAATCGCGTGCGCGAGTGGTTCGAGGCGCGTCAACGCAACAAGTAGTTGCTGGGCCGCGACCGCGGCGGCTGACCCGAACAGGAAGGACCCATGTCCGCCATCACGCAGGAAGTCGTCCTCGCCGCGCTCGGCACGGTGAACGACCCCGATCTCCATCGCGACCTCGTCACGCTGGGGATGATCGAGCAGATCGTCATCGAGGGGGGCAAGGTCAGCTTCACGCTGGTGCTCACCACCTCCGCTTGTCCGCTCAAGGCGCAGATCGAAGCGGATTGCCGACGCGTGGTCAACGCCATCGCGGGCGTCACGGAGATCGTGATGACCACTACGAGTCGCGTGCGCAAGGCGAAGGATCCCTCGGCCGACCGCAAGGCGATCCCCGGCGTGGCGCATGTGCTCGCGGTGGGTTCGGGCAAGGGCGGGGTGGGCAAGAGCACCGTCGCTGCCAACCTCGCCATCGCACTGGCGCAGACGGGCGCCAAGGTGGGGCTGCTCGATGGCGATATCTATGGTCCCAATCTGCCGCGCATGCTGGGCGTGAACCGCCAGCCTTACCAGAAGGACGGCAAGATCGTTCCGGTCGAGGCGCATGGCATTCATTTCATGTCCATGGGACTGCTCGTCGATCAGGGCGAGGCGGTCGTGTGGCGCGGCCCCATGTTGCACGGCGCCATCAAGAGCTTCCTGACGGATGTCGACTGGTCCGGCATGGACTACCTCATCGTCGACCTGCCGCCGGGCACGGGCGATGTGCAGCTCTCGCTCATCCAGCAAACCGTTGTGACGGGCGCGGTGGTCGTGACCACGCCCAGCACCGTGGCGATCGAGGATGCCGTCAAGGCGATCAGTATGTTCGACAAGCTGCAAGTTCCCGTGCTGGGCATCATCGAGAACATGAGTTACTTCGTGTGCCCCAACTGCAGTGAGCAGCACAACATCTTCAGCACCGGCGACGGGCAGGCGCGTGCGCTGGCCATGGGGTTGCCGTTCCTGGGCGCATTGCCGATCGATCCCGCGGTGCGTTCGGGCGGGGACACCGGCGCACCCGTGGTGGCGTCGCTGCCCGACAGCGCCTCTGCCGCCGAGTTCCGCCGGATCGCCGGCGCGCTCGCGCAGCGGGTCAGCATCCAGACGCTGGGAGCGGTGGGAGTGGGCGCGTGAAACTCGTCTATGCCGACACGGCCGCCACGACGCGGCCCCATCCCGAAGTGGTGGCGGCCATGCTGCCATTCCTTTCGGACGCGTTCGGCAATGCCTCCTCGGTGCATGGGCGCGGTGAAGCGGCGCGCGAGGCCATCGAGTCGGCGCGACTCGAGGTGGCCCGACTGCTGGGGGCGCAACCGGAGGAGATCGTCTTCACTGCAACGGGGAGCGAGGCGAACAACCTTGCGCTCAAGGGTGCCTTGCATGTCGCCGAGGGGGGACGCCGCCGCCTGATCGTTTCGGCCATTGAGCACAGCTCGGTGCTCGAAGCGGCACGCGCGTTGGAAGCCGAGGGCTTTGCCTTGACCGTGTTGGGCGTGCAACCCAACGGCGTGCTGGATCCCGCCACGCTCGATGCGGCGCTTGGGCCGGATGTGGCATTGGTCTCGGTGATGGCGGTGAACAACGAGACAGGCGTGATCCAGTCGGTCGCCGAGCTCGGCACCCTGGCGCGCGAAGCGGGGGCGGTGTTCCATGTGGACGCGGTGCAGGCCGTGGGTCGGCTCGCCATCCCCGTGGATGGCTGGAGCGCCGACCTGCTGAGCATCGCCGCGCACAAGTTCCATGGCCCGCTCGGAGCCGCGGCGCTGTTCGTGCGCCGGCGCCAACGACTCGCTCCGCTCGTGCACGGCGGCCAGCACGAACGCGGCCGACGCGCCGGGACTGAGAATCTTGCCGCGATCGCGGGGCTGGGTGTTGCGGCCATGCGCGCGCGGGTGGGGCTCGAACAAGGCGCGCCCGAACAGGTCGCGCGCCTGACGGAGCAACTGCTCGCCGAGTTGCTCATGCGCATCCCGGATACGCGCTTGAACGGGGATCTGAATCGTCGCGCGGGGCACATCGTGAATGTGTGTTTCGCCGGAGTGGATGGCGAGGCGGTCCTGCACGAGCTGGATCTGGCGGGCATCGCCGTCTCCACCGGCTCGGCCTGTAGCTCGGCCCAGGCTGGCCCGAGCCATGTCCTCACCGCGATGGGCCTCAAGCCTGAGGATGCGCATGCCAGCGTGCGCTTCTCGATCGACGAGGACACCACCGCTGACGACATCGCCTACATCGGTCAGGTGACGCCGCCCATCATCGAGCGACTTCGCTCGCTCGCCGGGCCGGCCATGGAGCGGAGCGCCTGAGCGCGCTCGGAAAGAGGGGACTCAAGATGAAGCGCACGACCACCCATCGCAGCCGCGTTCACAAGAACGGATCCAAGCCCGCCGCCCGAAATGGTACGGGCGCCAAACCGCCCATCTCGCCCGAGGCCCAGTTCCGCCTCAAGGTGGGGCTGGCCGAAATGCTCAAGGGCGGCGTCATCATGGATGTGATGAACGCCGAACAAGCGGTGATCGCGCAGGAGGCGGGGGCCGCGGCCGTGATGGCGTTGGAACGCATCCCGTCGCAGATCCGCAAGGCCGGCGGCGTCGCGCGCATGAGCGATCCCTCGATGATCCTTCGCATCCAGAAGTCCGTCGACATCCCGGTGATGGCCAAATGCCGGATCGGGCATCTGGTCGAGGCGCAGATCCTGCAGTCGCTCGAGGTGGACTTCATCGACGAATCCGAGGTGCTGACACCGGCCGACGAGGCGAATCACATCTGGAAGCACGAGTTCACCGCGCCGTTCGTGTGCGGCTGCCGCGATCTGGGCGAAGCGCTGCGCCGGATCGGCGAGGGCGCCGCCATGATCCGCACCAAGGGCGAGGCGGGCACGGGCAATGTGGTGGAGGCGGTGCGCCACATGCGCACCGTGATGTCGCACATCAAGCGGCTCACCACGCTCACCGTGGACGAGTTGATGGCGGAGGCCAAGAACATGGGCGCCCCATTCGATCTGGTCCAAGCGGTCGCGCGCACCGGCAAGCTGCCAGTCCCCAACTTCGCCGCGGGTGGCGTGGCCACGCCGGCCGACGCCGCGCTCATGATGAAGCTGGGCGCCGAGGCTGTGTTCGTGGGCTCGGGCATCTTCGAAGTGGGCGATGCCTCGCGGCCCAAGGATGCGCGCAAGGACCAGGCGCGGATGGCCAAGGCCATCGTGCAGGCCGTCGCCAACTGGGACCGTCCCGATCTGCTCAAGGACATCAGCACCGGGCTGCCGCAGGCCATGCGCGGGATCTCGCTCGAAACGCTCACCGAGGATCAGCATCTGGCCAAGCGTGGCTGGTGAGGCGGATCGCGTGACGCACAAGCGTTCCGTCCGATCTGCGACTTCCGCCCCGCCGGGCGCCGCGCCGCGCGTGGGCGTGCTCAGCCTGCAGGGCGATTTCCACAAGCACAGCGCCATGCTCGCCATGCTCGGGTGCACCCCGGTGCGCGTGTCGCTGCCCGAGCACATGGCGCAACTGGAGGCATTGATCCTCCCCGGGGGGGAGTCCAGCACCATGCTGCGCCTGCTCGAACACACCGGGTTGCGCGCACCGGTCCAGAAGTGGGTGCGTTCCAAGCCGGTGCTCGGCACCTGCGCGGGCTTGATCCTGCTGGCCGAAAGCGCGGACAAGCTGCCGCGGGCAGCGCTGGGCGCCATCGATATCAGCGCCGAACGCAATGGCTGGGGTCGTCAGGTCCATTCGTTCACCGCCGAAGTGGATGTGGCGCCACTCGCCGCTCGCTTCACCGGCGTGTTCATCCGCGCCCCGCGCATCCAACGCGTCGGGAGGTCCGTGCAGGTCATCGCCACTTACCACGGTGAACCCGTGGGCGTGCGAGCGGGCCACGCCGTCGCGCTCGCGTTCCATCCCGAGCTCACCGACGATTCCCGCATCCATGCCTGGTTCCTCACCGAGGTCGCGGGCCTGCGCGTGCACCAACCCGAGGAGGCGCAATGAGCGCCGTCATCTCGCCCAACCGCGCCGCACTCTACGCATTCGTCGCGCGACACCAGCGCTTCCTGCTCACCACGCATATCAATCCCGACGGCGATGCCATCGGCAGTGAGGTGGGCTTCGCGCGCTGGCTCAAGGCGCAGGGCAAGCAGGTGCGCATCCTGAACGATTCGCCAACGCCATCGGCGTTCGCGTGGCTCACCGCCGAGGACCCGATCGAGGTCTACACCGAGGCGCTGGCGGAGCTTCGCTTTGGCGAGGCGGACGCCCTGGTGGTGCTCGATACGGGCAATAAGCAGCGCATCGGGCGGTTGTGGCACCACCTCGAACGCCATGTCATCGACATCGCGATCGTGGACCACCATGTGTCGCACGAGGGCTTTGGCTCGGTCAACCTGATCCAACCTGAACTCGCCGCCACCGCCGTGGTGGTCTACGAGATCGCGCGCGAGAGTGGTGTGGCGATCGATCGCGCCACCGCCGAAGCGCTCTATGTGGGGCTTGCAACGGACACCGGCTACTTCCGTTACTCCAACACCGACGCGCGCTGTCATCACATGGCGGCGGATCTCGTGCAGCTGGGAGTCGATCCCCAGGAGACCACCAGCCGCATCAGCGCGACTGCCCCCGTCGGGCGCCTGCGCTTCTTCGGTGAAGCGCTCGCGGCGCTGCAGATCCTGGAAGGCGGCAAGCTCGTGGTCCTGGATGCGACGCCCGAGATGTTCGCCCGCCATGGTCTGCGCGGCGCCGACACCGAAGGGCTGGTCGACATGCCGCGCGTCATCGCAGGGGTGGAAGCGGTGGCGCTGTTCAGCGAGGTCGAGACGGAGAAGGTCAAGGTCTCGCTGCGCTCCACCGGGCGCGTCAACATCGACCAAATCTGCTCGCGCCTTGGGGGCGGCGGACATCCGCACGCGGCGGGCGTCATGCTGCACGGGAGCCGCGAGAGTGCCAAAGCACAGGTGCTGCCCGAACTGGCCAAGCGCCTCGCGTTGCTCGACGCCGAGCCGGCCCCGCGCGGCGTCGGGGCGTGATCGTGGCGGGCCAGGACACTGCCTTGCAAGCGGTGTCGTTGCGCGCCGCGGCCCTCACGCACCGCTATGGTCGGCGGGTCGCCCTGGAGCCCTTGGAGTTCGAGCTGACCACGCCCGGCGTCGTGGCGATCACGGGACCGAATGGCTCGGGCAAGAGCACGCTGCTGCGGATCATCGCCGGGCTCCTGCGACCCACGGGCGGAGCGCTTGCGTTCGCGCTGCAGGGCGAGGCCATCGCACCGATCGAGCGGCGCCATTGCATTGGGCTGGCGACTCCGGAGTTGGCGTTCTACGAAGAGTTCACCGGCCGCGAGAACCTGGCCTTCGTGGCCGAGAGCCGTGGGCTCAGCCAGAGCGCGCAGCGCATTGCGAGCACGCTGGAGTGTGTCCAACTTGAGCCGCGTGCGGACGACCGTGTGGCGGACTATTCCTCCGGCATGAAGCAGCGCCTGCGGCTCGCGTTCGCCATTCTGCATCGCCCGCCCGTGCTGCTGCTGGATGAGCCCGGCGCGCATCTGGATGTCGAAGGGCGCAAGGTGGTGGAGCGCATCGTGCAAAGCGAATCGAGCCGAAGTCTGATCCTGCTGGCCACCAACGACCCCGAGGAGATGCATCTTGCGACGAAGCGGATCGAGCTCAACGGCCGCGGTCTGGGCGGTCCTTCGTAAGGAGTGCCGCTCCGAGTGGCGCACCCGGTATGGGCTCAACGCCGCGCTGCTGTTCGCGCTGGCGAGTCTGACCGCGGTGAGTTTCTCGGCCGGGCGCCTGG
>JANLOU010000105.1:0-3378 GCA_031366735.1 Candidatus Eiseniibacteriota bacterium | reverse complement strand
GTGACCGCCTCGACCAGCGCGTCGGGCAAGTAGGGTTTGGCGAGCAGGCGCCACTCCGGCCGAACGCTCAACTCATCGAGCCCGAAACTCGCGAGCACCCCCGACACGATCAGGATGCGGACTTCGGGCATGGTCTCGTGGAGACTCCGCGCCAGGTGCAATCCCGAGAGTCCCGGCAGCTCCAGATCGAGCACCGCCACCCGCGGGCGATAGCCTGCGTGTTGCAACAACTGCCTTGCCCCCACGACATCAGGGGCGCAGCGCACAGTGTACCCCGCGCGAACCAGAACGCGCTCGCTCAGCGTGCGCAGCGCCGCCTCGTCCTCCACCACCAGGATCTCGGCACCCCCTGCCGTGCCCACCGTGCCGGTGGGCGCTTGCATCTCGTCATCAGGAATCACGCCTGGCTCGCGCTGGCATTCGAGCAGTGGGATCCGGATGCGCATGGTCGTCCCCTCGCCGGGCTTGCTGGCCACCTCCAGTTCGCCCCCCAGGCGGCTGACGATGCTCTGGACCGTGGCCAACCTCAGCCCCGCGCCTCTGCCCAATGCTTCCGGGACGAAGTAGGGCTCGAGCAGATGGCGCAGCGTCGCGGCGTCGAACCCGGGGCCGTCATTCGAGATGCTGAGCACGAAGCATCCGCGTGCACTCGCTCCGACTGCCTCGACGGAAGTGGTCAGCAGGATGGCCCCACCTTCGGGCATGGCATCGCCTGCCCACAGCACCAGATTGGTGATGACCTCCTGGAGCTGGCCCAGTTCGATCCAGATGGCGACATCGGTCGCCCCGGGCGACACGCTCAGCTGCACGCATGGCGGCAATCGACGCACCAACATCCCCTGCATCGTGAGCAGGACCGGGTCCGGCTCCAGCCTTTGGGGCTCGCTCCGATGTTTGGGGCTCAAGGTGGAGAGCTGCCGCGTCAGTTCACGACCCCGCTCGGCTGCCGCAAGCATCTCGTCCAGGGAAGCTCGCTCAGCAGAAGTGCGGCCCGTCGCCGACCGCAACAGTTCGCCGTATCCGCGAATCACGGTGAGCAGGTTGTTGACATCGTGCGCGACACCCCCGGCAAGCCGCCCGAGGGCCTCCGTGCTCTCCCCTTCGCGCGAGCGTTCCTCGGGGACTGGCGGCAACTCGTGCAGCGCGTCCTGATCGACCACTGCGCGCACGACCACTTGGCGCAACCCTTCACCCAGATCCTCGATCCACACATCGGCGTGAACAGGAGCACCAGCTTTGTGGCGGAGGAAGGCGCGGTCGGCCGCCTGTCCGATCACCGCGTCCGTATGCAGCCCGAGCAACTCCTCGCCGGAATATCCGAGCAGTTCGCAGGCGCGGGGATTCACCAGCTCGATGCGACCCGACCAATCGGTCACGAGGATGCCATCCACGGCGCGGTCGAACACCAGTTGCAATTGCCGCGCGCGATGCGCGCACACTCGCTCGATTGCGGCTCGGCGCGCGCGTTCCATCGCGACTGCCGTGGCGGTGAACACCGCGACCAGAACCAGCGCGGGTATGCGCCACTCGGCAAGCGGCATCAGCAGCCCCGCCGGCGACAGCACCGACTCGCGGGTCCCTGCGGCGGAACCGCCCCCCCGGGAGCAAGCATGTTCGAATCCCTCCGAATCTCACGAGAAACAGGACGCCGGGGGAAACGTCCGATCATGCGTGCCAGCCGCTCTGGACCGGCAGCGCGGGTCCAGACTCAATGTATCGGCGCCGTCGGCCGATAAAGTGAGCGGACTCACACTTCAGTCTGGAGACCACGGATGGCCAGCCCACACAAACGACTTGGCGACCTGTTGATCGAGGCCGCGCTCATTGACTCCGAACAACTCACGCTGGCGATTGCAGAACAGAAGAAGTCCGGCCAGATGCTCGGCGCCGTCCTCGTACGCCTGGGCTTCGTGAGCGAAAGTGGCATTCTCGGTGTACTGCAGCGTCAGCTAGGTCTGCGGTTGGTCGACTTGGAGGAGACTGCAGCGGACGAGGCCGCTCTTGCCACGATCAATGAGGAGCAGGCCAAGAAGTATCTGGCCATCCCCATCGAGATCCTCGGGCGCAAGACTTTGGTGGTCGCCATGGCCGATCCGCTGAATGTCGCGGCGCTGGAGGACCTGCGCTTCTGCTCCGGCATGTTCATTCAGCCTGTCCTCGCTGCGCCGTCTCAGATCCAGGCGGCGATCGAGCGCTACTACCACATCGACTCATCGATGAACGAGGTGATCCAGAGCATCATCTCGAACGAAGACGATGTGATGGTGAATGCGGTCTCGGACAATGACGAGACCCAGGCGATCGACGAACTCCTCCGCGAGGCCGAGGGCCGGCCGATCGTACGGCTGACCAATTGGCTGTTGCACCGCGCCGTGCAATCCCGCGCGAGCGACATCCATATCGAGCCGCACCAGAATGAACTTCTCGTGCGACTGCGCGTGGATGGCCTGTTGCGGGAGGAGCAGCGCCTGCCCAAGTGGACCCAGGGCGCGATCGTCTCGCGGATCAAGGTGCTCGCCAACCTCGACATCGCCGAGAAGCGCGCGCCGCAGGATGGACGCCTTGTCGCCGAGATCTCGGGCCGGCGCGTGGACATGCGCGTCTCGACGCTACCGCTCACGAACGGCGAAAAGGTCGTGATGCGCGTCGTCGACCAGACTCGGGCCGATGTGCGCCTCGACGCGATGGGCCTGTGCGAGAATGACCTTGTGCGGCTCAAGGGCTTTCTCGCCCGCCCCCAGGGCATCCTGCTCGTCACCGGGCCGACCGGCTCGGGTAAGTCCACCCTGCTCTACTCCGCCTTGCGCCATATCCAGGACATCACGCGCAACATCACCACGGTCGAGGACCCGGTCGAGTACCAGATCCCGGGCATCAACCAGGTGCAGGTGGATGAGAAAGCCAAGAAGACCTTCGCGGGCGCCCTGCGCGCGATCCTCCGTCAGGATCCCGATGTCATCATGATCGGCGAGATCCGCGACAAGGAAACTGCTCAGATCGCGTTCCGCGCCTCGGTCACCGGCCATCTCGTGCTCAGCACGGTGCACACGAACGATGCCGCCGGTGCAGTCACGCGACTGATCGATCTGGGACTCGAGCCCTTCATGGTGGCCTCCTCGCTGGTCGGCGTGGTGAGTATGCGTCTGGTCCGGACGCTCTGCCCCAAGTGCAAGGAGCCGTACGAAGTGGATGCCGCGAGCCTCAATCGGGTGAGCGGCGCGAACGATCGACGCGAGGGTCAGGTGTCGCTCTGGCGTGGCCAGGGCTGCCCCAACTGCGCCTCGACGGGCTACACCGGCCGCGTGGGTATCTTCGAGGTGCTGACGGTGACCGACGGCATGCGCAGCCTGATCACGCGCGGTGTGCCGGATAATGAGA
>JANLOU010000088.1:0-3482 GCA_031366735.1 Candidatus Eiseniibacteriota bacterium | reverse complement strand
CGTCCACGAAACGCGAGATCGGGGCGCCCCACGCACCGTCGAAGCGGCGCCGATAGGCGGCGGCGGTGAGCAGGACCTCGTCCCGGGCTCGCGTGACGGCGACATAGAACAACCTGCGCTCCTCTTCCAATTGGTCCGCGTCGTCCAGTGAGGATCCATGCGGCAGAAGCCCCTCCTCGAGCCCCGCGATCACCACGACATCGAACTCCAGCCCCTTGGCGTTGTGCACCGTGAGCATCAGCACTCGGTCGCTGTTCTCGCTGACGCGGTCCGCATCCGTCAGAAGCGAACATTCGGACAGGTAGTCCAGAGCCCCACCGCGCCCTGCCGCCGCGAACTGCGCCGCCGAAACCCCGAGTTCCTCGATATTCGCGCGGCGATCCATGAGATCCTGCTCGCTGGTCCCCTCCAGGTGCTGCAGGTAATCGCTCTTCTCGAGCAGCCGCCCGTACAGTTGATCCACGGGCTGGTCCCGCATGGCGCGCAACTCATCCAGCAGGGAGATCAAGGACTCCGCCCCGGGCTTCGCGGCCCCTTTCAAGTGGCCTTCGCGCGACAGACTCCGCAATGCTTCGAGCGGATCCACGGCGCCCAGCCCAAGCCGTATCTGGACCTGCGCCTCGACTGCGGGGCCCAGCCCGCGCCGTGGTGTATTCCAGATGCGGAAGAACGATGCCGTGTCCGCAGGATTCACGACGAGGCGCAGGTAGGCGAGCAGGTCCTTGACCTCACGCCGCTGGAAGAACGAGACGCCTCCCACGATCTCATACGCCATGCCGGCTTGGCGCAGCTCGGTCTCGAGCGCGCGCGATTGTGCGTTCGTCCGATAGAGCACCGCGCAATCGAGCAGCCGCCGCCCCTTGCGGACCTGCGCATCAAGATGGCGTCGGACCCGGCGGGCCTCGTCGTTCTCGTCCGCGCACAACGCAAAGGTCAGAAGTGCGCCCGCCTCGCGCTCGCTCCAGAGCGTCTTGCCCTTGCGGGCCGTGTTGTTCGCGATCACGGCATTCGCGGCCTCAAGGATATTGTTGGTGGATCGGTAGTTCTGTTCGAGACGCACGGTGATGGCGCCCGGGAAGTTCCGCTCGAACTCGAGCACATTGGCCAGATCGGCGCCGCGCCACCCGTAGATGGACTGATCATCGTCACCCACCACGAACAGATTCCCATGCACCGCCGCCAACGCCTGCACCAGCCGGAACTGAGCATGGTTCGTATCCTGGTACTCATCCACGAGCACATGCTGGAATCGTCGGCTCCACCGCGCGCCGGCGTCGGGGAAGGCGAGGAAGAGCCGCACGCTCTCGGCGATCAAATCATCGAAATCAAGCGCACCGGCCCTGCGCAACGCAGCTTGATACCGACGAAAGCACTCCGCCACATTGCGGTCGAACGGGCTCATGGCAGTCCGCACGAAATCGTCCGGCGTCACCAGTGAGTTCTTGGCATCCGAGATCCGACTGAGCACCACTCCCAACTTGTAGCCCACATCCGACAAACCCAGCGCCTTGAGGATCTCTTTGAGAATGCTCTCCTGATCCGCCCGGTCATAAATGGTGAAGGAAGGCGAGATCCCCAAGGTGTGCGCTTCACGCCGCAGCAGCCGCATGGCCGTCGCGTGGAAGGTGCCCACCCACAGCTCGCGTGCGACCGGGCCGACCGCGTGCTCGATCCGCTCGCGCATCTCGCGTGCCGCGCGATTCGTGAAAGTGAACGCGAGAATCGCCTCTGCCGGAACGCCCCGTTCGAGCAGCCGTGCGACGCGCGCAGTGAGCACGCGGGTCTTGCCCGAGCCAGCTCCGGCGATCACCAGGGCGGGACCATGTTCGTGTTCGACCGCCACGGTCTGCGCGGGATTGAGCGGGAACTGCTGGGACAAGGGGCGCTCCACGTGAGGGACGGGATCAGAACCTTCGCCGCAATCTAACGGAAAGCGCGAGGCCGCTCCACCACGCGAACGGAACGGGCCGCGAGTCGAGTGACCCGCGGCCCACCGCGAACAGGATCCGGTGTGGCTCACTTCACGAACAACATCTCGCGATACTTCGGAAGCGGCCACAGGTCATCGTCCACCCACTGCTCCAAATGGTCCGCCGCGTCGCGCACCTTCGCCATCAGCGGTCGAACCTCGGCCCCGAGCCGGCCGCAGAGTTGGAGTTCGTCATGCGTGCCATGGACATCGGTCAATAGGCGCTGCAGTTGCTCCACACCGGTCAGCACCGCATCCATGCACTCCGCCAGGACCTTGACCCGGTTCGCGTACGCGGTGCTCTTTCCGCCGGTGGCCTCGATCACCGCACGGGAAGCCGCTCCCGTCACGGCCATCTGCTTCTCGGCGGCGGGCACCACCTGGGTTGTGAGGATCTCGACGAGTGTCTCCGCCTCGAGCGCCACCTGCTTGTTATAGCGCTCCAACGAGACATTGATGCGAGCCTCGATTTCGAGCTCGGAGAGCACGCCGGAGTCCACCAGGAAGCGGTGGTGCTTTTTCTGGCTCACCGCGGAGATCGCCGCGGGGGTGTCGGTCAGGTTCGGCAGGCCGCGCTGCGCGGCTTCCGCCTTCCACTCCTCGGAGTAACCGTTGCCCTCGAAGCGGACCGTGCTGGTCTCGGTGAAGACTTCCCGGAGCAACTCCGCCACGCACTGATCCCGATGGCCCGGGTTGGACGCAAGCTTCTTCTGGAGGCGTTCCGACATCTCGGCCAGCGCGGTCGCGGCCGCCGCGTTCAATACCGCCATGGGAACAGCACAGTTCGCGGACGACCCCACGGCACGGAACTCGAACTTGTTCCCCGTGAAAGCGAACGGCGAAGTGCGATTCCGGTCCGTGTTGTCCTTGGCCAGCGTCGGCAGCTTGCCAACCCCCATCTCGAGCACGAAGTGTTCGGGATCCTTGGCTGCGTCACCCGCGATCGTCCGTTCGATGATCTGCGTGAGCTGCTCCCCGACGAAGGCACTGAGGATCGCGGGCGGAGCCTCGTTCGCGCCCAGGCGGAGGTCGTTGTGCGGCCCTGAGACCGACCAACGCAACGCCACTGAATGGTCATGCACCGCCTTGAGGCAGACCGCAAGGAATGCAAGGAAGCGAAGATTCTGGTGCGGAGTCTTGCCCGGCTCGAGCAGATTCTCGCCTCGGTCCGTGGCCATGGACCAGTTGCAGTGTTTGCCGCTGCCGTTGATGCCGCTGAACGGCTTTTCGTGGAAGAGACACACGAAATCATGGCGCAACGCCACCTTGCGGGCGATGTCCATGGCGAGCACGTTGTGATCGATTCCCAGATTCACATCCTCGAAGATCGGCGCCATCTCGAACTGCATCGGAGCCACTTCGTTATGGCGCGTGCGCACGGGAATCCCCAGCCGATACAGCTCGAACTCCAACTCCTCCATGAATGCAATGACCCGCGGCGGAATCGTGCCGAAGTAGTGATCCTCGAACTGCTGATGTCGCGGGGAGGGCGCGCCGAGCAAGGTCTTCTCGG